>CAZXMY010000289.1:0-3409 GCA_964641325.1 uncultured Flavobacteriaceae bacterium
TTCTTACCCCAAATCAAAGAGAACTTAGGCTGGAAATCTACGGCATAAAGCGTACTGAAATAGTATTGAAAATACTTAATACTCTTGTAACCAAACTGTTAAGTTCTTTAGTAAATTTTCTAAATCAACCATCAGAAACATCGCCTCTTCTGCAAACATTATGCGAGTTACTATATGATTTTCAAAAATCGGATCTTTCAGCATCTGCAAATAGTCAGTATCTGCAAACGGAGATCGGCCTAAGTCAAATTCACCAGTAGAATTAATGAGATAGCGTAAATTATAATGATCATTTAAATAGGGTTTCAAATTAAGCGTCAAATCCTCGTTAATTACTACTTCTCTTCTGGTGAAACGCTCATATTTGTTAACATAATTGTACAGTGAAATACGCAAGGAATCTGAGGCAATGAGATCAAAATTTCCATTAGATTTTGCTTCTTCTATAATAATCATATCTAGATTGAGTTGATAATCATACACATTATTAAGAATAAGTATATTTAGGTCATCAATGTTTTTAGATGCATTTTCATCATATAGATTAGCTAATAAACGCTTTGAAACTTGTAGTCTCTCTGCATTTACATTCTTAAAATTTTCTAATGAGATAACATTTTTTTCAATTTGTAATTTAAGTTGTTTGATGAATCCCTCAACCCTGTATGCTTCCTTACGATTCTCATTGGCATTGTTAACTTGCAAAGCGATTAGAATCCCAATCACTACAAGAATAATCTCGCCTACGGCATAAAGGAGGTATTTAGAAAATCGTTTCTGTTGTAACAAACGTACACGTATACGCCTAAAAAAAGAAAGCATAGAAAGAAGGTTGGTTGATACTATATAGCACCTAAAGAGTGGAGGGAATTCTTTAGAAAAAATGACTACGACTTAAAGATAGTAAAAAAATGATAAGCCCTTAAATCGCAGTAACTTCCTACGCTATAAGAAGCAGCTAACATTCAAGCCTTACAGAACTTATAAATAATTATTTATTCGCATTGCGCAATCGCGCAGACATCGTACCTTAAACTCGTGAATTTTCTTGCACATATTTACCTCTCAAATGATGAGGATCTCATTACCATAGGCAACTTTATGGCAGATGGCATTAAAGGCAAAAAGTACCTCAACTATCCCGAAGATATACAGCGGGGCATACTACTGCATCGTTGGATAGACAGTTATACAGATAGCCATCCTATTGTGAAGCAAAGTACCAAACGCCTGCATCATAAATACGGCCATTACAGTGGTGTTATAGTAGACATCTTGTACGATCACTTTCTTGCCAAAAACTGGCAGCATTATCACCATATGCCCTTAGCCCAATACATCGATAACTTTTATGCGCTTTTACAAGACAAGCACGAACTGCTCACTACTCGTATTCAGAAAATGATGATTCCTATGATGGAGCAAAACTGGCTATTAAGTTATGCCAGCTTAGAAGGCATCGAGACTGTTTTGTATAATATGAATATCCGTACCAAACGCCGTGTACCTATGGATGAGGCCATTCACGATTTTAAAGAACACTATGACCTCTTTCAAGCCGAGTTCGAAGCCTTTTTTGAGGAGTTACTCGCTTTCGCGAAAGCAAAATTAAAAGAGATTGAAGTTTAATATATTTATATGTTCTAAATAGTACCATTAACCATTATGAAAAGATTACTCTTACTTCTTATCCCAATCCTGTGTATCACCTGCAAAACAGAACCCACGCAACCCGAACCAGAAATAGGCCTTATTGCCCAGAAAGCAATGGTCGTTTCGGCGCGTGAAGAAGCTTCACGCATAGGTTCTGAGATAATGAAACAAGGTGGTAATGTTTTTGACGCGATGATTGCTACAGACCTCGCCCTTAATGTGGCCTATCCTTTTGCAGGAAGTCTAGGCGGTGGCGGTTTTATGGTATACCGCACAAAAGACGGCGATTATGGCGCGATAGATTATCGGGAGATGGCGCCAGCGGCGGCAACCCACGATATGTATCTAGATGAAGAAGGCAATGTGATTTCAGGTTTGAGTACAGAAGGCAGCCTCGCTGTGGGTGTTCCTGGGGGACTAGCGGGAATGTTTGCCATACATGAAAAACTCGGTTCTCTGCCTATGAAGGATATCCTTCAACCCGTAATCGAGCTCGCTCGCAATGGATATGTCGTTACAGAAAAACAAGCAGGACGTTTTGATAATTACAGAGAAAAATTTGTTGAACTTAATGGCGATAGTATTTTATATGCTAACGCTTTCGCGAAAGCAGAAACCGTAAAAAATGAAGCCCTTGCACAAATGCTGGAGCGCATTGCAGCCAACGGAAAAGATGAATTTTACAAAGGAGAAAGCGGTCAGAAGCTCGTAGACTATCTCACCTCCAAAGGCGGTATTATGACCATGGACGACCTCGCCAACTATGAGGCCAAATGGCGCGAACCCGTTTCTTTTGAGTATGACAATCTAAAAGTAATCTCTATGGCACCACCAAGTTCTGGTGGCGTATGTCTGGCGCAAATTATGCAAGCCATAGAACCCTATGATGTCTCACAATACGGTCATAATTCTGCAGAGAGTATCCAACTCCTCACCGAAGCAGAACGCCGTGCCTATGCAGACCGTAGTTTTTATCTAGGCGATCCAGATTTTGTCGAAATTCCAATAGATACCCTAATCTCAGATGCCTATGCGAAGAACCGTATGGAAAGCTTTAACTGGGATACGGCAACTAAGTCCAGCGATATGACGCATAGTACCTTGCCAGGATATGAGAGTATGGAGACTACACATTTTAGCGCTGTAGATCAATACGGTAATGCTGTCGCGGTAACCGTTACCTTAAATGGTGCTTATGGCTCTAAGCTTTATGTAGATGAACTTGGTATCTTTTTGAATAATGAAATGGATGATTTTTCTAGCAAACCGGGCGTGCCTAATATGTTTGGCCTCATAGGCGCCGAAGCTAATAAGATTGAACCCGGCAAGCGTATGTTATCCAGTATGACGCCTACTCTGGTGGAGAAAGATGGCAAATTTTGGATGACGGTAGGAACTCCAGGCGGATCTACCATTATCACCTCAGTACTGCAAACCGTACTTAATGTGCACGAGTTTGGAATGGGAATGCAAGAAGCTGTAAACGCGCCTCGTTTTCACCACCAGTGGTTACCAGACGTTGTTCTCTTTGAACCCAATAGTTTTGACCCAGAAGTTATAAAAGCCCTAGAAGCTAAAGGCTATCCTACTAACCAAGATCAATCTCCTATTATTGGAAAAGTAGATGGAATACTTGTATTGCCTGATGGTACGCTAGAAGGTGGCGCAGATAGACGTGGTGATGATACTGCGGTTGGGTTTTAATAGCAGGGCGATAGCCTAGCATTATAGATATTTTTTTTAGATAGGCCTGAGA
>CAZXMY010000290.1:0-3403 GCA_964641325.1 uncultured Flavobacteriaceae bacterium
GTTAAGTGTTAAGTGTTAAGTGTTAAGTGTTAAGTGTTAAGTGTTAAGTGTTAAGATGAATAAAAAAACGATATGATTGAAGAAAAGTCATTTCAATTTGCACTTGAACTAATAAAACTTATCAAAATACTAAGGGAACATCGCGAGTATATATTTGCAGATCAGTTGCTGAGGTGCGGCACTAGCATTGGAGCAAACATAACTGAGGCAGGAGCTGGACAATCCAAAAAAGACTTTATTGCTAAAATGGCAATAGCATCAAAAGAAAGTAGAGAGGCAAGATACTGGCTTAGACTATTAGACCAAAGCGATGTCATTAACCTTGATCTAACTTATTATTTATCGGAAATTGAAGAAATAATAAAAATATTAACCAAAATAGTTAAGACAAGTCAACAAAATTTAAAATAAAGTTGTGTTCAACTTAAAACTCAACATTTAAAACTTAAAAACTTCCATGAAAGTATTAGCAAACGACGGAGTTTCACAAACGGGCATAGATGCTTTAGAAGCAGCAGGCTTTGAAGTAATCACTAACAAAGTCGCTCAAGAACAATTAATTAACTACATAAACGATAATAAAATAGATGTTGTACTGGTGAGAAGTGCCACAACGGTTAGAAAAGAGGTTATAGATTCTTGTCCTAGCCTTAAGATAATAGGACGTGGTGGTGTAGGAATGGATAATATAGATGTAGCCTATGCTCGTGAGAAAGGTCTTCATGTAATCAATACACCTGCAGCATCTTCCGAAAGTGTGGCAGAACTGGTATTTGCGCATTTATTTGCTGGAGTACGTTATCTATATGTGGCCAATCGTGATATGCCCTTAGATGGCGACAGTAAGTTTAAAGACCTTAAAAAAGCATATGCTAAAGGAGTAGAACTCAGAGGTAAAACTTTGGGAATAATAGGTTTTGGTCGCATAGGTCAAGCCACCGCCAAAATTGCATTAGGTTGCGGTATGAAAGTTATTGCATTTGATCCTTTCTTGGAAAAAGCGACTATTACTGTTCCATTCTTTGATGGGCAATCTGTTTCTTTTGATATTGAAACCATTTCTAAGGAAAACCTTCTTAAGCAATCTGATTTTATTACCCTTCATGTACCTGCGCAAAAAGACTACGTCATAGGAAAAGCAGAAATTGACATTATGAAAAACGGGGCAGGTATCGTTAATGCTGCTCGTGGTGGTGTTGTAGACGAAGTGGCTTTAATAGATGCTCTTAATACTAACAAATTGAGTTTTGCTGGATTAGATGTTTTTGAAAATGAACCCAAACCGGCACTTCAAGTACTTATGAATACTAAGGTATCTTTAACGCCGCACATAGGCGCAGCAACGGGAGAAGCTCAGGATCGCATAGGAACGGAGCTAGCAGAACAGATTATTTCTATCCTCAAATAGTGTATTTGAACGGTTATAATTGACCAACCGTCCGAATAGGGCGGTTTTTTATGTTCTATGGTTATCAAATAGGCATTTTTTTGTACATTGAAAAACAAGCATTAACAATTAAAATTTATAAAAATGTCAGGAATACTAGATTTATTAAATAGCCCGATGGGGAAGCAGATTATTAGTGGAGTGAGTGGTTCTACGGGACAATCGGAAAGTGCAACAAGTGGACTTTTAAGTATGGCAATGCCAGTACTTATGGGTGCTATGAAAAAAAATGTGCAAACACCAGAAGGTGCTGCAGGATTAATGAACGCATTATCAGGTAAGCACAACGGGAGCATATTAGATAACCTAGGAGGATTATTTAATGGAGGTGTAGATGAGTCTGTACAACAAGATGGTGCAGGAATATTAGGACATTTATTAGGAGGAAATCAAGCCAATGTAGAAAATGCCTTGAGCCAAAAATCAGGAATTGATTCAGGATCTGTAGGACAAATTCTTAAAGTGGCGGCGCCTATACTTATGGGTGTTCTAGGAAAGCAAACGCAGTCAGCTGGAATTAGCGATGGTAATGGAATGAACGCTCTTTTGGGAAGTATGCTAGGAGGCCAGCCTAAGGAAAACCAAAGCCTTATCTCTTCTTTATTGGATTCGGATGGTGATGGTAGTATCCTTGATGATGTTGCAGGAATGGTTCTTGGAGGTAAAAAATCAGGAGGAATAGGAGGTCTCTTAGGAGGTCTTTTCGGAAAATAAAAGAAATACTTTTTAGATATAAATCGCGTTTATGCTTATTGCTTGACGCGATTTTTTTTGTTCCCTCAATCAAAATGGGTGTTAACTCATTTAGGATTTTTTATAGGGTACTTCTCCAGTACATTTACCCTATCAAAATAATTTTTTAACTAAAAAGTAGTCAAAATTTAATACCTTACTATTATGAAAAAATACTGGACCTTACTCCCACTCTTTCTTTTAATTATTGCGGCTGCAAGTTGTGGCAGTGTTCAAAAAGACGTACAGAACTCAACTCAAGCGATAAATGATACCGTGCGTATTGCAAACGACAGTCTCGAATATGAGATTATTATTATCGAACCTGGTTTTAACCAATGGCTGGCTACACGAAGACCTAGAGGATTTTATGAGCAATTCTGGTTAGAAAACCGCAATATCATTTTAGTGAATGAGTACAACAATAGAGTAGTTAATAGCACTCAATTTAATCCCAATCTCTATCTCCAACAAATAAATTATGACAGAACTGTAGATTACGGTTATGAAGTAAATTATTTATTATGGAACTGGTTCGAATTTTTTCAAGAACGCAATAATCAAAGACTCCGATAATCGTATTTTTGCACTAGTATGCACAAATTTAAGGATCGTTGGGAGATTACTCAAAACTGGCAGCTCATACACCCTATCTTGGGTGTATTTGCGTCTATAATTTCTGGGTTTTTAATAGCCAGACGCATACAAAGTTTGCTTCCTCTTCCAGAAGGTATTCTTAATACGTTAACGCTCCTTGCGTTTACAGTACTCTTTACTTATCTTATTGTAAAGGTTAGCCTCTGGTGCTTTAAAAAGCTAGAAAACAAATGGCAAGTACAATTTCGTTGGGAGTTTATTGCCATTTTCTTATGTTTTGCAGTTACTGGATCCACTGCAGGTAGGGTTTCTAATCCATTAATGGAAATCATAGGGCTCTCTAGAGAAACGACCACTGCATGGTTGTATTGGCCTGTTAGAATACTGTTAATATTTCCTATATATCAAGTATTATTAGTGATATTTGGCTGGATATTTGGACAATATGTTTTTTTTAAGGACTTTGCAAAAAAAATGATGTCGCGAATAGGTCTAGGTTTTTTAATTAAAAATCTTTAATGAATAATAGTCACAACATAGTAAAACATATTATAGCATTATGCGTAGTGCTATCTATTTTGCTACCTAGTGGTCTAAGCCTCGCCCACACTCTTGAAAATCATGAAC
>CAZXMY010000291.1:0-3399 GCA_964641325.1 uncultured Flavobacteriaceae bacterium
TTTCAAGTGTTAATGCTTTAATACTGTTAAGAGAGTTAAATAGAAAATGAGGATTGAGCTCAGCATTTAGTTGATTAAATTGGGCTGCTATAGCGAGTTTTTCGTATTTGGATTGATCGATTTCAGCTTGGCGACTGGTGTGTGCATAATGATACATATGAAAAGCCAAAAACCAAATTGCCATATATCGAAGTCCTCCTGATAACATACCCATAAAAATGGAAACATTGTAAATATTCGTTCTCGTGCGCCGCATCCAAGATTAGAGCAAGAAGCCGAGAGAGTAATTAAATTACTTCCTAAAATGACACCGGGTAAACAAAGAGGGCAACCCGTAGGAGTGCTTTACTCTTTACCTATTACTTTTAAAGTAGAGGACTAAGAAAGGTTCTATAATACATAAATTAGAAAATCCCGATTGCTTTCGCTTTCGGGATTTCTTTTTGGTATGCTTGTTGATTTGTTTTAATAATTGTTTAACATTTTTAAAACTATATCTTATGAAAAATTCACAAGATCGTGCCAGTGTTCGCCAAAACACTGAGTACACTGCATCACGCAAGCATGCAGCAAATTTACAAAGAAATCCAACACTGCATTTTCAGATTGGATTAATCCTGGCCTTACTCGTTGTTATCTTCTTTATGGAGGTTAAGATGCCAGAAACAGCAATTAAGCCTGATCGGCAAGATTACGATTGGGAAGAACCTGTGTGGGATCAGCAGTTCCAGATGGAAGAACAAGTGGTAGAAGTGCCCGAACCTGCCGTGGAAGAACCCAAATTGCCCGAGCCGCAACTTCCTGATGAGGTAAAAACTGTACCTGATGACCACAAGCTTATTGAAACTGTGATAAAAGGTACCAGTGAGCCAGACGTGGAGACACCTATGATAGATCCTAATGCAGGAGTAAACTATGTGGAAATTGATGAGCCTATTGAAGATGTTCCTTTTATTTCTATAGAAGAAGCACCTCTTTTCCCAGGTTGCGAAGGTTTAGACTCTAACGAAGAGCGCAAGGCCTGTATGAGTTCTAAAATAAGCAAGTTCGTCAATAAAAAATTTGACACAGATATTGGGACAGAATTAGGGCTTACAGGAGTGAATAGAATATTCGTACAGTTTACAGTAGACAAAACGGGAAGAGTTACAAATATTCAAACTAGAGCACCGCACGACAAGCTTGAGGAAGAAGCAAAAAGGGTAATCCAGTTACTCCCAGAAATGCAACCGGGCAAACAAAGATCGGTTCCTGTAGGAGTGATTTACAACTTGCCTATTAGGTTTAGAATACAGGATTAAGCTTGGGAATTCATTCGTCAATCCATCCCGTTGCGGCTTGCAGCGGGATTTTTGCATTTATTGTGCTATCTTTCAGCTCAAATGGCTACCTACTCCATGCAAAAAATATACTCCTTTCTTTTTCTGCTGCTCGTAGCAGGAACGATCCAGGCGCAAATAAGTCTTAGTGAATTTGAGAAATATCCCGTTTTTCCAGAGTGTGAATCATCTACCGTAGATGCATTACCGGTATGTTTTAACACAACACTTACTCAATTTATATTGGATAACTTTGCTGTCCCCGAGATTGTAAATGAAGAAAATTACGAGGGACAGATCGTGCTACTATTTGAAGTGACAAAAGAAGGGAATTTTAAACTCTTGCATACAGAAGCCATTTATGCAGCGCTCAAAGAAGAGGCTCAAGCTGTTTTTGACAAATTACCTACAATAGATCCAGCGACCTATGGCGGGAATCCTACCTTTATGCAGTTTACCATGCCTATTAAAATTCCGCTAGAACAGGCAGATGTAGTGGTAAGTACAGGTCAAAATAATCAGAATCCAGCACAAACGGTAGTTACCAATAGCAGAGACACCTTGTCTAATGAGTTAGATAATATTGCCCGACGTAAGTTTGATAGGCAATCAAAATATACAAGTCAACTCAATATCCCATTTTCTTATGAGGTGTATTCCCGTTTTGACCAAGCTATAAATAAAGTAGGTCAAAACAGCCATACGGGAAGTAGGCCCTTTTTATATCACGAGGTCAATAAGTATTATGATTTTGAAGAAGAAGAAACTGCATTACAATTAGACAAAAGCAGTTGGTTTGGCCGTAAGTTCTTCAATGAACATATGGTGCGTTTTCAGGGTGATAATTACTGGTTTACAATAGATCCTGCTGCAGATTTACAGTTTGGTTTAGAAACAGATCGCAGCAATGAACAGGGCTTCACATATAACAATACGCGAGCTATTTTTATACAAGGAGGTATAGGGAAGGACTTTAATTTTTATACTGCGGTATATGAAAGTCAGGGAAGTTTTGCGCAATATTTTAATGATATTGCCAGAACACTAAGGCCTGATGGCGGTAATCCAGCCATCATACCTGGGCGTGGTATTGCAGAGGTGTCTAATGCAGGCGATTTTGATTATCCTGTGGCGGAAGGATACATTTCCTATAGCCCTAGTCAGTATTTTAATCTTGCTTTAGGAACAGGTAACCAGTTTATAGGAGATGGTTATCGTTCTTTATTTTTAAGTGATATTACGTCTAACTATCCTTATGTAAAGTTTAGTACTAATTTTTGGAAAATAAAGTATGACTATAACATTTTAGGCTTACGAGATGTCCGATCAGAGGTTACAGCAGATGGCTCTTTTAGACCAAAATTTGTAGCCAATCATTACCTGAGTATAAATGTAAACAATAAGCTCAATCTTGGATTTTTTGAAGCTGTTGTATTTGAAAATGATAATGGCGGTTTTGATTTTAATTTCTTAAATCCTATCATTTTCTTACGTAATGTAGAGTTTCAAAGAGGTTCGCGTGGGGGTAATGCCTTAATAGGTCTAAGCGGCAAATATAAATTTAACGACAATGTAAATGCCTATTCACAACTCATTCTGGATGAGTTGCGTCTGGGAGATTTATTTTCAAATGCTGGGAGCTTTAGAAATAAATTTGGTTATCAATTAGGACTTAAGTATTATAATGCATTTGGGGTTGAGAACCTCACCTTGCAAGGCGAGTACAATCAAGTACGGCCATTTACCTTTGCAAATAATAATCCAGTCCTCAGTTTTACAAATGCAAACCAGCCACTTGCGCATCCTTTTGGGGCAAATTTTAGAGAGCTCATCGCCATAGCTCGTTATCGAACAAACAGATGGTATGGAACCTTTAGATTGGTATATGGACAGCGCGGTTTTGATGGAGAGAATATTGATGAGGTATTTATAGGTCAAAATGTGTTTGGGAGTGAAAACGTAAGACCTAGTGATTTTGGTAATGAATTATTACAAGGTAATCGTGTAAATTCTGTATTTACAGATGTTGAACTAGGCTATCTACTCAATCCTGCAACCAATCTCAAGTTATTTGTAAACC
>CAZXMY010000292.1:0-3399 GCA_964641325.1 uncultured Flavobacteriaceae bacterium
GATCATTAGATGTCCTATTTTCCATTGCCCGTTTTATTATTTCTATTGTATTGTCATCTGTGAGCTCTTGGCCGGAAAGCAAGAGAGGTACAAGTATGAAGAAAACAAATAAGGAGCGAAGCATAGTTTTTGCTAGATCAATTCAAATGTATTAAAAAAGCGACCTTAAAAAGTCGCTTTTTGTATTTGTTTAACGCGTTTAATACTAAACGGTCATAATCTCTTTTTCTTTTGTTGCAAGCATTTCATCTACTTTTTTGATATGAGCGTCTGTAAGATTTTGAACGTCTATCTCAGCATTTTTAATGAGATCTTCTGAGGCATCATCTATTTTTTTTAGATCATTATTTGCACTCTTGCGATCATTGCGCACTCCAATTCTAGCCTCTTCAGCCTCCGCACGGGCTTGCTTTACTAAATCTTTTCTTCTTTCTTCGGTAAGAGGTGGTACGTTTATAATTACACTTTCTCCATTATTCATAGGGTTAAACCCTAGATTGGAGTTTATGATAGCTCTTTCAATTTCTGGAATGAGGTTTTTTTCCCACGCTTGTATAGAAATCGTTCTTCCATCAGGAGTATTCACGTTAGCTACTTGGCTCAAAGGTGTTGGGCTTCCATAATAATCCACCATCACGCCATTAAGCATAGTAGGACTAGCCTTTCCTGCTCTAATGGTTAATAAACGTTTTTGAAGATGTGCGAGTGCATTACTCATGGCTTCTTCTGTTGCGTCTAATATAAATTGAATCTCATCCATTATGCTAACTATTAATAAAAAGCAAGTTTACAAAAACTAAGCCAGATTATAAATTTACGGTAGTTCCTATTTTTTCACCAGAAACCACTTTGAGTAAGTTACCACGTTTATTCATATCAAAAACGATTATAGGTAACTCGTTTTCTTGACTAAGGGTAAATGCTGTTGTGTCCATTACTTTTAAGCCCTTGCGCAGTACGTCATCAAAACTTATGTGGTCATATTTTACTGCATCACTATCTTTCTCAGGATCTGCTGTATAAATCCCATCTACACGTGTGCCTTTAAGTATTACATCTGCTTCTATCTCAATAGCTCTAAGTACTGCTGCAGAGTCTGTAGTGAAATACGGATTTCCTGTTCCTCCTCCAAATATTACAACACGTCCTTTATTAAGGTGCGCCATAGCTTTCCTACGTATAAAAGGCTCAGCTACCTCATTAATTTTTATAGCGGTTTGTAGTCTTGTTTTAATTTCATGCTGCTCAAGAGCATCTTGTAATGCGAGACCATTAATAACCGTTGCAAGCATTCCCATATGATCACTTTGTACACGATCCATCCCTTTACTAGCTCCTGCTACTCCTCTAAAAATATTACCACCACCTATAACGATGGCTACTTGGATTCCTCGATCCGTTACTGTTTTGATGTCTTCGGCATATTCTGCTAGCCGATCTGGATCAATGCCATATTGTCTATTTCCCATTAGGGCTTCTCCAGATAATTTGAGTAATATTCTTTTGTACTTCATAGATGTGTTACGATGGTGCAAATATAATTGATTCTTAGGATTAGTTTTATGAAATAAATTATGAAGCCTAGTAGTTTTATTTTTTATTATGTGTATTTGCTCCTTTAAAAAGGAAACTCCTATCGGGATTTCTTTATATAGATTATCAAGTTTAGTATCTTTAGTGTTTCAAACGAACTATTTAAATTGAATTTTTATGAAGAATATTTTTAAAGCACTTTTTGTAAGTGCAATATTAATGGTAGGTTGCGGCGATGACGAAGGGTCTCCAATGTCTGGAGGAGGCGGTGGTGGTGATGATGGTGTGATTGCTGCCAGTGCAGATTATAGTTTAACATTAGAAATGAACTTTACAGAGGATCTTTTTCCAACAGATTATCCTGCTAATCCGTCTTTCGGACCGATAGTTATTATAACTCACGCCCCTTCGGTATCCGTATTTGCCCTTGGACAGTTAGCATCAGAAGGTTTTGAAGCCTATGCAGAAGAAGGTGATGTAGGAGCTTTAGGTGCATTTATTAGTACAGAATTAGGAGAAGAAGGTGATGGGTTGTTTGCCATCTCAACCAATACGGCTGTAGGACCAGAGAGTTTTACCAACTTAAGTGCGACCGTAACACCTAGTCGTACTCGTATTACCGTATTGGCTAGAATAAACCCAAGCCCGGATTGGTTTGTTGGGGTGAATTCCTTTGATGTAATAGATGGACAAGAACTTGTGGATGAAGCTATTTTTAGTTTAACACCTATTGATGCCGGTACAGACGCAGGAATGACATATAATGCAGAGGATGCTGAGGATAATTTGCCTATTGCAAATTATCAAGATTTACCTTTTGGTGAAGGAGTGTTTCCAAGTTTAGGGACTTTAACTTTTAGCAGAACGAATTAATACACACGATTAGTTTATCAACTAAAAAGGCCGCTCAATGAGCGGCCTTTTTTTAATTCAATATGCTTTGTGTATCTAATTATGTTAGAGAAACTCTTTTAAACGAAGTTACAGAAGCATCTCCTTTGCTAGATACATATTCTGCTACGTTCATCCCTTCGTCCATAATAAAACGTTGGTCAAGCAAGCATTTTTCGTGATCTAAGGTCGTATTATCAGAAATAAAACGCTCTAGTTTTCCAGGTACAATTTTGTCCCAGATCTGCTCTGGCTTCCCTTCAGATTTTAATTGCTCTTTAATAGCATTTTCTGCTTGAGCAAGTACTTCTGGAGTAAGTTGAGACATAGAGATGTATTGTGGTACATTTTTTAATGTTTTACCAAGACGTCCAAGCTCGATGTTATCTTTCTCGATTGCTGCAATACGCGCTTCAGTTTCTGAAGCTACATAATCTGCATCAAAATCTTTATAAGAAAGTGTAGATGCTCCCATTGAGGCTACTTGCATAGAAACACTTTTTGCTACCTCTGCAGCAGAGTCTGAACCGGCATCTAATCCTACTAAGGCTCCAATTTTGTTGCCGTGAACATAAGAACCTACAAATGGTGCTTCTAACACTTCAAAACCACCTATTTCTATTTTCTCTCCAATAACACCTGTTTGCTCAATTAATTTTTCTGCAACGGTCATTCCATCAATATCTGCAGCAAGTAACTCTTCTTTTGAGTTTGCATTCAAAGCGATATTTGCTATTTGGTTAGCCATAGCGACATAGCTTTCATTTTTTGAAACGAAGTCTGTCTCACAGTTAAGAGATACAACAATACCTCTTGTGTTATCTGCATTAATTTTTGCTACAACAGCTCCTTCACTAGAATCGCGATCAGCTCTTTTTTCTGCTACTTTTTGTCCTTTTTTACGTAATACTGCGATTGCATTGTCAAAATCACCCTCTGCTTCTACAAGAGCTTTTTTGCAATCCATCATACCAG
>CAZXMY010000293.1:0-3398 GCA_964641325.1 uncultured Flavobacteriaceae bacterium
GTTTGAGAGATGATGAATTTTATGATTTATACTCTAGGCGTAAGATGTATTTGAGTAAATAGGGAAGACTTTTTCTAAATTTCAGAAAAGAATTGTAGAAGCGTAGTTGTCTTTAAAATAGGTATCTACGCTTTTTTCGTGTCAATGTCATTATTGATAATCGGTTTGGTTGATAATTTTTATATTTATATTGCAATGAGTCGCAATAATTTCGACCAAATTAAAAAAAATCATAATTTAGTTTATATGTCTTTCAAAATTTTCAAATCTAGGCTAGTTCTAGTGAAAATGACCTTTGGTGCCGCTTTTGCTATGGGTTTATCTGTTTTTACAAGTTGTGAAACCAATAGTATTTCAGACCTCGAAGTAATAGATACTGATATGGTCGAGCCAGAAGTAATCACATACGATAATACGGCTCGTGCTATTTTAGATAATGCTTGTATCGAGTGTCACAATGTTGTAGATCCTACAGACGGTGTAATACTCGACTCATTTGAAGCCGCTGCGGTAGTTGCTGAAAATGGACGTATGATAGCTCGTATGACAGATACCAGTAATCCTATGCCTCCTAGCGGTAATCTTCCTGATGGCGTTATTGCAGATATCATGCAATGGATAGAAGATGGGATTTTAGAAAACTAGAACTAACTCTTAAATTATTTACAAATGAAAAAACTCATATTCATATTATTTATTTCGTTCTCTTTAGGTATGTACGGACAGAAGTATATTACTAAGACAGGAATACTCAATTTTGAGGCATCTACTCCTGCTTTTGAACCTGTCAAAGCGCAACACAATACAACTACAGCAATACTAGATGTTTCTAATGGAAATGTAGCAGTACTTGCTTTAGTAAAAGGATTTCGTTTTAAAAATGCCTTGATGGAAGAACATTTTAATGAAAACTATATGGAGAGCGATAATTTTCCTAAAGCATCATTTACAGGTGTTATTGTAGATTTTAAGGCAGATGATTTAGGAGCAGAGAAAGAATATACTGTTAAAGGAAAATTAACAATACACGGTGAGACAAAAGAAATAGAAACACCTATTACGCTTTCTAAAGATGGAGATAGTATTACTATGAAAACTTCATTTAGCGCTGCTCCAGGAGATTTTAATATTGAAATCCCTAGTGTTGTGAAAGAAAAAATATCAGAATCCATTGCTATAGTTGGAACCTTTAAGTTAGCACCACGATAATTCTAGTATGATGCAAAAAAGAAAATGGATATATCCTATAATTATCGTATTGGTAGCGATTGGTATATTGGGATATAACTATGTGTTTCAAGACCATAGGGATATAAAAACAGAAAAAGTTGCTTTTACTCTGAGTGCTGACGAGTTGGCGACAAGTTTTCAAAATGAGGAAGAAGCCGCTAGATTAAAATACGAAAACAAGACCATAGCGGTAAGTGGTGAATTAACAAGTATTGATGGCACTTCCCTCATCTTAGATAATAAAGTTTTTTTCGCTTTAAGCGAAAATGAAACTCCGCCTACTACAAACAAACTAAATACAACGATTAGCCTTAAAGGACGCTGTCTTGGGTATGATAGTTTACTAGAAGAAGTAAACCTAGACCAAGCATCGCTAATTAAATAATGATTTCAAAAACTTTTTTATGAAAAAAATACTAGTACTCTTAGTATTCCTACCCTTTGCCATATTTGCGCAAGAAGACCTTTTAGGGGAGTTAGAAGATGAAGTAAGTCAAGAAGTAGAAGAAGTTTCTTCTGTATTTAAGGGCATAAAGATTATAAATTTTGAGTCTACCAAGCTCGTCGGTAAAAACCAACTTCAATTTATTCTTTATCACCGTTTTGGAACATTAAGTGACGGCGTTGATAATTTCTTAGGTTTAGATGACGCCTCTGTACGGGTACAGTTTGCATATGGCGTTACAGATTGGTTACAAGTGAGTGCTTCGCGTTCTGGCTTTGGGAAAGTCTATGACGTGGGGGCTAAATACCAACTCGTCAAACAAAAAAATAATGGATTTCCCTTTACTATTGTAGGTCATAATCTAATAAATGTAAATACAGAATTGGATAGAACCTTTTTGCCAGCAATCGAGTTTACGGACCGCTTGGGATATGCAAATCAATTATTAATTTCTAGAAAATTTAATTCGTGGTTATCCCTTCAGTTAATACCTACTTTTTTTCATGACAATACCGTTTTTGAAGATGGTCAGGATAATAGTCAGTTTTCTCTAGGACTAGGAGGAAGATTTAAATTAACGAAGCGGTTTGCATTAGTGGCAGATTATGGAGCACACTTAAACCGTGTAGAGAACTCTGTGTTTAATAACCCACTAGCAGTAGGAGTGGAGATAGAAACTGGAGGACACGTCTTTCAATTACATCTTTCTAATACTCAAGCTGTTTTTGCAAATGGTTTCCTTGGCCAAACCAGAGGAGAATTTTTTGAAGGAGATATTTTCTTAGGTTTTAATCTCTCCAGAGCGTTTAGTATAGGAGGCAAATCAAAGTAAATCTAGCATACTGTATTAATTGCGATTAAAGAAAGTGTTATCCAAGCTTATGGTATCCTTTGCTAAGGGAATCATCATAAGGAAAATGAGTAGTATACTTCTGTACATCACATGGCTTAAATCCCAAATAGGGTTTTGCAATCCATGACCAAAAGAAACGATAAGTAATACGATACCGAGTATATAATAACTTTGTTTTCTAAAAAGTCCTAGAATAAGTAAGAAGCCACAAATAAACTCTGCATAGGAGGTGAAGTATGCCGCAAACTTTAAAATAAAGGTAGGTAAGAATGTTTCTTCATATCCCTTGAAACCCCCATTATAAATATTGGACACCCCAATTTTAAAAACCTTTCCTAATCCTTGCATGCCGAAAATCAGCCCCAGTAATATACGCGCAAATAATGTTGCAATCTTATGATCCATGCCTTTCTATTTTTAGAATATTAGTTTTTCAAGATAGTATAATTATTGGAAACACTAGTTTGAACCCTGTGTTCTAGATGATATTATTAAAACACCTGAAATCCGGTCGAGTTGATCAATGGTCTTCTTCTTCATCCGATCTTCTTAATAACGGATCGGGTAATGCTTTTTTGGCTTTGGCTCCCATTTTCTTGAGCTTTTCGACACTGTTAATTAAATTACCTCGACCACTTACCAATTTATTCATTGCAGATTCATAACCCGATTTTGCATCGTCCATCTTCTTACCTACAGTAGTTAAATCACTCATCAGACCGTGAAATTTATCATACAATGCTCCTGCTTGTCGTGCGATCTCCATAGCATTACGCTGCTGTTTTTCATTATTCCACATACTATCTATAGTACGTAAGGTGGCCAGTAAGGTCGAAGGGGTTACAATCACTATATTTTTTTCAAAAGCTT
>CAZXMY010000294.1:0-3329 GCA_964641325.1 uncultured Flavobacteriaceae bacterium
GATTTATTCCATCTCAAAATCTTCCATGAATTTGGTAGTATAATTACCTTCTACATAATCTGGATGATCCATAAGTTGTCTATGAAAAGGTATGGTTGTTTTGATACCTTCTATCACAAATTCATCAAGAGCTCGCTTCATTTTATTTATAGCCTCTTCTCTAGTTTGCGCTGTTGTTATAAGTTTTGCAATCATAGAGTCATAGTTAGGCGGAATCATATAGCCACTATACACATGCGTATCAATGCGCACACCGTGTCCACCCGGCGCATGCAGGTTAGTGATGCGCCCAGGAGAAGGTCTAAAATCATTATAAGGATCTTCGGCATTAATTCTACACTCTATAGAGTGTAACTGTGGATAATAATTTTTCCCGCTTATAAGAACTCCCGAGGCTACCATTATTTGCTCTCTTATAAGATCATAATCAACCACCTGCTCTGTAATAGGATGTTCTACTTGAATACGGGTATTCATCTCCATAAAGTAGAAGTTACGGTGCTTATCTACAAGAAATTCTACTGTTCCTGCTCCTTCATACTTAATAAATTCTGCTGCCTTTACCGCGGCATTACCCATCGCTTCTCTTAACTCATCTGTCATAAAAGGAGAAGGCGTCTCTTCTGTTAATTTCTGATGACGACGTTGTACAGAGCAATCTCTTTCAGAAAGGTGACACGCTTTTCCTTTGCTATCTCCTATTACCTGTATTTCGATATGTCTAGGCTCTTCTATAAGTTTTTCCATATACATACCGTCATTCCCAAAAGCTGCAGCACTTTCTTGACGCGCACTTTCCCAAGCTTTCAGAAGGTCATCTTCTGACCATACAGCGCGCATTCCTTTTCCTCCACCACCTGCAGTAGCTTTGAGCATTACGGGATAACCTACTTCGAGTGCAAGTTTCTGACATTGTTCAAAATCTTCTATTATTCCTTCAGATCCTGGAACACAGGGCACTCCCGCAGCTTTCATAGTAGCCTTAGCGGTTGCTTTGTCTCCCATTTTAGAAATCATATCGGCGCTGGCACCTATAAACTTAATATCGTGTTCCTCACATATTTTAGAAAACTTAGCGTTTTCAGAAAGGAATCCATAACCAGGATGAATCGCATCTGCATTTGTAATCTCGGCGGCAGCAATGATATTTGCCATTTTAAGATAAGATTCACTACTAGGTGCTGGACCTATACACACGGCTTCATCTGCAAATTTTACGTGCAGACTTTCTTCATCTGCTTTGGAGTATACGGCCACGGTTTTTATGCCCATCTCTCTACAGGTTCGTATTACTCTTAGGGCAATTTCTCCTCTATTTGCGATAAGTATTTTTTTAAACATAGTATGCTTTTTTAAATTGAAATTGATGGGTTTACGCTTTCGCGAAAGCATAAAACACCTTCAAAAAATTAAAAATACCCAAGAGGGATTATGATGGATCTACTAAAAATAGTGGTTGATCGAACTCAACTGGCGAAGAGTCATCTACAAGAATCTTCACTATAGTACCTTTTACTTCGCTCTCTATTTCATTAAACAATTTCATAGCCTCGATAACACAAAGTACATCACCTTCTGATATTTGCTTTCCTACTTCAACAAAGGTTGGCTTGTCTGGTGCTGGTTTTCTATAAAAAGTACCTATTATTGGTGATTTTATAGTTATATATTTTGAATCGTCATCTTCTTCTTTTGCAGCAACTGGAGCCGCTGGAGCAGAAGGAGTCGCAGCCACAGCAGGTGCAGCCGCTATCGGTGCAGCAGGCATTTGTTGCACTATAGTTGTTCCTGCTTTATCATCTTCTGAACCGGTTTTGATGGTAATCTTAACATCATCCATCTCTAATTTTACTTCGCTCGCACCGGATTTGGCAACGAATCTAATTAGGTTTTGAATTTCTTTTAAATCCATGTTTTTTTGCGTTTTATCAGTTGTTTGGTTTAGGTGTTATAGGCCCATTTTATATAAATGGAACCCCAGGTAAAGCCTCCGCCAAAAGCAGCTAAGACTATATTATCTCCTTTTTTTAATTGGTGTTCATAATCACTCATCAGCAGTGGTAAGGTTGCTGATGTGGTATTGCCATAGCGCTGGATATTCATTAAGACCTTATCCTGATCTAATCCCATCCTATTTGCCGTAGCGTCAATAATTCTTTTATTTGCTTGGTGCGCGATAAGAAAATCTACATCATCGTGCGACAATGCATTGCGTTCCATTATTTTTCCCGCGACATCTGCCATATTAGATACGGCAAATTTGAACACTGTGCGTCCATCTTGAAACACATAATGTTGTTTGTTACTAATTGTATCTGCTGAGGCTGGAAGAATAGATCCTCCTGCGTCTATTTTAAGAAATTCTCGTCCTACTCCGTCAGATCTAAGGTACTCATCTTGCATGCCTAAACCTTCTTCGTTAGGCTCAAAAAGAACGGCACCTGCACCGTCTCCAAAGATGATGCAGGTTGCCCTGTCTGTATAATCAATAATCGAAGACATTTTATCTGCTCCAATAAGTAATACTTTTTTATAGCGTCCAGACTCAATGTACTTAGCGGCAGTAGACATACCATATAAAAAACTAGAACAGGCAGCCACGAGGTCGTATGCAAAGGCATTTACTGCTCCTATTTGAGATGCTGTGAACACCGCAGTACTGGCAACAGGCATATCTGGTGTAGCTGTCGCTACAATAACCATATCTATTTCTGCAGGGTCCAGACCACGTTTATTAAGAAGATCTTTTGCAGCTTCTATAGCCATAAAAGAGGTCCCTTTATCGGGGTCTTTGAGAATACGCCTTTCCTTGATACCCGTGCGAGAAGTAATCCACTCGTCATTGGTATCTACCATGGTTTCCAATATTTCATTAGTTAAAACGAAATCTGGCAGATAAGAGCCCACCGTAGTAATTGCCGCTGAGATTGTCCTCATTTAGTTGAGTTAGGTTGTCACTTTTTGGTCAAAACAGACCTAAAATGAGGCGAAAAGTACTAAAAATTGCGCAAAACGAGCTAAAAATTAACTTTTTTTAAAAAAATGCACAAAAAAACTCTCACAATGTGAGAGTTGGCTTTTTTGAGCAATAAAATCTAGTTATGCTTCTATTTCTTCTTCAGATTTATCAATAACTACTTGACCTCTGTAATACAGCTTCCCTTCAAACCAATGTGCTCTATGATATAGGTGCGCTTCTCCCGTTGTTGGATCTACAGCAATTTGTGGTACAGCAGCTTTATAATGTGTTCTTCTTTTATCTCTTCTAGTTTTCGAGATTTTTCTCTTAGGATGTGCCATTGTGTACTCTTATTTATCTGTTAATAGTT
>CAZXMY010000295.1:0-3295 GCA_964641325.1 uncultured Flavobacteriaceae bacterium
GTTGATTTCCCTACGTTGGGTAATCCTACGATTCCTGCTTTCATAGTCACGCCCGCACAAACGGGTATATTTTTAAATTAATAAGTGAAGATGTTTTTTACGCTTTATCGCTTCGCTCTCCTGATGGTCGTGAATCTCACAGGTTCGATTTCGCGAAAGCGTTATTGAACACCTAAACACGGCTGCAAAGATACTCCACTCCTAATAAAGTGCAACTACTATTTTATTCAAATACGGTTGTGGTAGGTTTTCCCACGCGACCATACCATTTGGCAATCGTATTCTCTGCAGGTTTAAAACGTGGCGTAAAATCTACATCAGATTTTAGACTTTCTCTTGTAGTACCCGCATGCCATTGCCAAATGTAGCAACCCGCAAACCACGGTTTATCCCATAAAGTCTCAAAGAGCGCCTCATACGCGTATTGCTGAGTGCGGTCTGATTTCTTATTGTATAAAATACCCAATCTACTACCCCATTCCCAAGGTTTTATTGTTGCCGAAGCATCACTGCGATAGCCAACTTCTGTAAAAAGAATAGGTTTATTATACTTTTTAGATGCTCTTTCCAATAACGAAAGATGCGGTTTCCAGCCCTCTTTTATAGCGGTTATTTGGGGAAGGTTATGGTCTGTAAGCGGAAAATATGCTTGTATCCCAATATAGTCCATCTCATCCCAGAACGGAATTTTATCTATAGGGTCATCCCAGTTTGCCGCATAGGTTAGTTTTCCGGTGTATACCTTTTTGACTTCGGTAATTAGGGTTGACCACGCATTGGGTCTATTTTCTATAACGGTGCGTAATTCTGTGCCTATACAAAACAAGCCAACACCTGTATGCTGCGCGATTTTTGCATAGTTGACCATCTCTTTTTGGTAGACGTCAAACCACGTATCCCAGTCATCTCCTTCGGGTTGTAAATTTGAACGCCAGCCATCACCTAACCAGACGTGCGGTTTTAGATGCACTCGCATTCCTTGTTTGTGAAGTGTGTCTATCTTCTTAATCATTATAGAGTCATTGCGAGACCATCCTTGAGTGTCAGCACGACGCGTTCTGAGTACCTTCGTTTGTTCATTATCTTGATATAAAAAAGGAATTACGGCAACCCACTCTACATTGTCTTTTATTAGCGCTTTCATAGATTCTGGATGGTCGCCTGCACCTAATCTAAAAACGCTCATACCACGATGTTTAGCATCTCTTTCAAAATTTTTTGTGGGTATATTATCTGTATTTTCTGCGCTAAAATCCCAAACGTAATCATAACGCTCTAAACTATTGGACGAAACAACAGCCTTATATCCCAAATAACCTAGCATTAAAGGTAATACCAAAAACAAACCAAAACGTTTAAATGCCAAATTAGCACCCTTTTTCTTGTATCCTCTGGCGATAAATCTTACTAACAAAAAGAGGATGTATATAACAAGAAAAAATAGGTGTACTGCGTCTAGAAAACTAGCATTAGTAAGTATCTGTCCCAGTTGTTTTATAGCTTCCGAAAAAGAATCCAAAAATCGATAGAAAACCACACATAAAATTACGAGTGCGAGCAGCCAAGTAAATAGATATACCTTTATTGCTGTAATACCTTCTTTACGCACGTTCATAATGTATAGGAGCGATATTTTTTATGGTCATATTCATAAACTACTTGATGGAAAAGATACTATCTATAGCAGTATGAAATTCAGAAAACTGTATCAAGTTATTATGACCACCATTGGGAACAGTAATGAATTCCTTTTCTGCCAATTGTATGCTGTCAAACAATCGCTTCCCGTGTGCATAAGCAACCACTTCATCTGCCGTGCCGTGAATTATTGTAATAGGAGCACCTACTTTATTTATATATTCATAAGTAGGAAAGCGATATTTTAAAAGACGCTTTACAGGAAGAAGAGGGAATCTAGATTTTGCCTCGTCTTCTACGCTATAAAACGGAGTTTCTAGAATCAAGTGCTTACATTCTTTTCTGGAAGCCACAAAACTTGCAAAAGTAGTTCCTAGACTGCGACCGTAAATGTATAATGGCGTGTTGTTTTGTTGAGATTCCGCTTTCGCGAAAGCGTAAAACAGCTCTGCATCTTCATACAAGTTATTTTCACTTAACGTGCCTGTGCTTTTTCCAAAATTGCGATAATCCATCACAATAACATTAAGCTCTTTTTGCACAAAATATTGCACGAGCTCTCCCCATCTACTCAAGTCGCCCGCATTGCCGTGAAAATAAAGCATTGTCCCTTTAGGATTTGCGTTCTTAAAATAAAGGGCATTAAGACATGCACCATCCTTGGCATCCAGGGTTATCTCTTCAAAGAGACTGTCAAATTTGTATTCATAATCCTGTGCTAATGGCGTAGGATGAAAAATTAAATTTTCTTGAAAAAAATAAAGGCCTCCTGTTAGGATTCCGTAAAAATTAGCCATTAAGAAGAGTACTATAAAAACAAATTTAGCTTTACGCATTTTTGCGTTTTGAATTATGAATTACTTTAAAACTAGACCCTTCTAAAGTACTTTTAGTGGGTCTAAAATTAAGGATTTCTGTGAGCATCTTGTGATAGCTTTCAAAGTTATTTAAATTTTTATGTCCGCCACCTATAACACTATATAGCTTTGTAAGTTTAGGCTTAATTCTAGAGAGCTTCACACTCGTTTTATAGGGTATTAATTTATCATCTGTCCCGTGAATAATGTGTATAGGACATTGCACATAACGTATCCATTTATAGGTAGGTAAAGGATATTTTATTAACCACGACAAGGGCATAAACGGCATATATCTATTGGCCACTTTGGTTAGGCTGTAATAGGGAGCGTCCAGAACTAACATACGCGGGTTGTTTACAGAAGCAATTTTTGTAGCCAGACCAGAACCTAAACTCCTACCGTATACAATAATATGCTTTTCGTCTACTTTTTCTCGTATCATATTATAGACGAGTTGTCCATCGCGTTTGAGCGATTTTTGATTTCGCCTACCTGTACTTTTACCAAAACCCCTGTAATCCATCATCACTACATCATAACCATTGCGTGTAAAATCTACGGCAAACTTCCCCCAACCCTTAATACTTTTTGAGTTCCCCTTAAGATACATGACAATACCCTTTGGATTTTTCACCTTAAAATGAAGTCCGTTTAAACTGGCCCCATCTCTAGTCTGGACCGTATACTCATCCACAACTTGATTTTCATAAAAAAAATGGAAATCTGCTGGTAATTTTTCAGGTTTAAAAAAGAAATAATCTTGAAGATAAAATAACAATATGCTTACCACACTATAT
>CAZXMY010000296.1:0-3287 GCA_964641325.1 uncultured Flavobacteriaceae bacterium
ACGTTAATGTATCCAAATAATGCAGAGAGGCTTACCAGAATGGTAATAATCAAAAAATAGTCCATAAAATAACAATCAATTACTGGACTACAAAAGTAGTATATAAATAAGGAGCATCCATCAAGCTTAGCTCACTTTGGACCTTCTGTTTCTAATAAGGAAAAAGAAAAATACTACCGCAATACTCAAGAGTACATATTTCCACCAGCTTATCCCCGAAGTAATTTCAAGAGGAGCAACGTCGCCCATCAACACAAGGCCGGCCCAGTAATTAGGTTGTAAGGTCCTACCTTGAGCAGTAGCAAGATATTTTAGTTTAGCTTCTTTTAAGGCAACGTCCTTGCGCATTCCCTCTTTAAGGTTATCATAAAAATAGCTTACGATTTCTGCACTGGATTGTTCGTCTATTTTCCAAAGGCTTGTTAAAATACTCTCACTCCCTGCATAATTAAATGCGTGCGCCAGTGAGATCATGCCTTCTCCCGATTGATAACCTGGTTTTCCCGTTTCGCAAGCAGTGAGTATAGCCAGATTTGCAGAAAGGTTACAATTGTATATCTCATAGGTATACAGCGAATTATTATTGTATTGCTCGGGATCATCAATATTCTTGGCAAATATAAGGCGGGAAAGATCTGGACTTAGATTGTTTGATTCTGCATGGGTCCCGATATGAATAATCTGATGTTCTTTTGCCGAATTTTTAAATAATTGTTTGGTCGCATTCTTGTTGGAAAAATGCTCTCCTTTGAATATTTTACTATATGATTGTGCCGTTTCTACATTAAAGGGTTGTGGTAATAATTGCAGATAGCTTTTATCAACAGCAATAGAATCTCGTATAGTGATGCGGTAATCTTGTTTCATTTTTTCAGAAAACTGAGGCGTAAATGCTATAAAAGCATCAGGGTATTCTTCTGTAGTTTTCAGGTTGAGCAACAACGCACTATAGTTATAAGCAATATCATACTTAGAGAGTAAGCTATTTGAAACTAAATCACTATACGAAGTGCTCAACTTAGGACTTAATGCTTCAAAACTTAAATTAAACAGTACGCCATCTGGTACTATAATCACTTGTTCTGTATCTATATGTTCATCAAAAGGTTTCCATAAATACTCGTATAATGTATGTAAATCTTGTAATGTCTGTTGCTCATTAAATTGATCTTCTAGCACTCTTGAAATCAAATCTTTTGCCTTAGTCATTCCTACAGGAAAGAATGCCTTTACATTCTTACTAATTACAAAGGCATATCCTTTCTCTGCTATAGTTATGTATCTAACTAAAGTGGCTTCTGGAGGAACAAGACTTTGTATATCATTAATACGCGCATTAATTGTGGCATACCGCATTTTATAATAATCGGGATAGTCACGCTGCAAAGAGTCTAGATAGGACTGCCAGGCTTTACTCTTTTCTGTAAATTGAGAAATCACATTACCTTTCTCATTTTCAGATATACCTACCATGTCTTTGTGTAAAGCAATCGCTCTTTGAGTTATATGATCTGGAATGTTACTAAATTGTATATCATTTTTAATATTTAACCTTATCCTAATGCGATGGTACAATCCCGATTCTTGATAATTAAGCGCCTCATCAAGATAGTACGGCTCTTTTGTTCGTATATAAAGTGCAATTGCCAGTTCTTTTGCCAGCGTAAAAAGTTCTTGATGACGTTCTAATAACAATGCGCTATTCTCATCATCTCCTATAAATGGTTTACGTGCTTCCAGAAGATCAATAGCTTCATCTATAGCAGCTATACTTTCTTTGAGCTGCTCATTATTCTTCCATTCTTCTTTATCTAAAAGGATTTTATTTTTTAATAGTATAGCCTCTACTCGACGTTCTTCTAACCGAAATTTATTTTTTCCTTGATGCTCATCTATAGAAAGATTGTCAATAATGCGTAAAGCACCATCTGTTTTAGTAATGGCATTATCGTAGTTTTTTAATTCAAAGTGTATTTTGCCTAAATTCAACGCTTGATCAAATTCCAATAAGGTTAAGTCCCCTTGATTTTCTTTAATATAGGTATAGGTGGCGTTTGCCATATCAATGGCTTTTTCTGCATTACCTTGACGTGCATAGAAGTTAGAAGCATGAGTTATAAAGTTTAGATATATTTCGTCATATCCATTTGATTGTGTATCTCTAAACAAAGCTTCACTTTGTTTATAGTACATTCCTGCTTTTATGGTATTTCCTAATTCATCCTGCAATCGAGCTAAGTCAAAATTAGCTATTGCAGCCCAAAATATATCTTTATAACCTGTGGTATCTTTAAGCGACTCAATAGCTTCTTTAAGATATTGACCGGCCTTATCATAATTTTTTAAATCGATATGTGCTTCGCCTATCAAAATTTTTGCATTAGCGAGCTCTGCGTTTATGGAATCAAAATAATCTCTTTTACGTCTATAGGCATATTCTAAAATACTCAGAGCGCCTTCATTATCTCCTATTTCTTTAAATAATCCAGCATAATTTTCAATAGCCTGAAACAAGAATGTGTAACCTTGGTTTTTATCAAAATCACTACCATCTTCCTTTACAAACTTATCAAGATTTTGTATGGAACTTTCTGTAGCCTTCAATGCGCTTTCAACATCTCCTTTAAGGCTATAAATTCCCGCTATATTATTTTGTATCGAAGCTCTCCTGTAATAGGTATTCCATGGGGTTTGCTCCATCTCATCCAGTAACCGTTCTGCTTTTTTGAAATAATAGGCAGCACTATCCATTTTAGATTGATACCACATAGTCGCCCCCAAAGAATTATAGGCAATGTGCAAGTAATCCGGTTTTAAGTCGGGAACGCCTTTGTATGCTTGTAGTACTTTTTTTTGATATTGTGCTGCTTCATCGAGCAAACCTAAGCGTGTATGAAAAACGCCTAAATTTCCATAAATAAGACCATACTCTTTTCCTGTAGCTTCAGGCATTTTTCTAGTATATGCTAGTGCTTTTTTATTGAGCTCCATGGCCGTTTTTGAATCTCCCAAATACTCATAAAATGATCCTTTTTCTAACTGAAGTTGGCGTAATGCTTTTGCACTATCTTTTTCAACAATTGAAAATCGATTTTCAAACTTTTCTACCGCTGTAATAGCTACTTGTTTACCATATAATTCTTTAGTAATTCTACCTAGGTAGTAGGTGTAATCTGTTGCGTAATAATAGTTCTTTTCAGCAATAATCGTATCTATCTGTGCATAGACATAGTCTAAAGCCTCCATAAATGCTTCATCGTTTATCAATTGATCTACTTGTTCTAATC
>CAZXMY010000297.1:0-3266 GCA_964641325.1 uncultured Flavobacteriaceae bacterium
CTCATAACTTATTCTATTATCAATACGACTTGACTCATCTACCCGTTCTCCTGGTTTAACAATATTCACTAATACCAAACCTATAGTAACAGCAAGTAAGGTAGTTGCTAAATAAGCTAATAATGTTTTGCCACCCATTCTTCCTAAACTTGAAGGATCTCCAATTCCAGCAACACCATTAATTATCGAAAACAGCACTAATGGAACCGCAATAAGCTTAAGCAGATTAATGAAAATTGTTCCAAAGGGAGCAATCCAATTAATGGTAAAAGAACTCCAGCCTAGCGAACTAGATACTAATGCCCATACAATACCTAGTACTAATCCTATAATAATTTTAAGATATAATGGAAGGTTTTTCATTTTCTCAATTTTATTTTACTGTTATTTCTATTGATGATAAGTAAATCTTATCCAAGCTACAATCTAACGGATTTATCTCGTAGTACAAAATCTGCAAGTACTAAGGCAGCCATTGCCTCAACAATGGGAACGGCTCTAGGCACAACACAAGGATCGTGTCTTCCTTTACCTTGCATTTCTGAGATGGAACCGTCACGCTGCAAAGCCTCTTGTTTTTGCATAATAGTCGCTACAGGTTTAAAAGCGACCTTAAAATAAATATCCATTCCGTTAGAAATGCCTCCTTGTACACCACCACTCATATTGGTTTGGGTACTTCCATCTTCATTAAAAAGATCATTATGGGTACTACCCTTCATTTGAGCACCGGCAAAACCACTGCCATATTCAAAGCCTTTTACCGCATTTATAGATAGCATCGCCTTACCCAGTTCGGCGTGCAATTTATCAAAAACAGGTTCGCCCAATCCTACAGGAACATTTTGTATCACACAGCTTACAACGCCACCTATGGTATCGCCTTCTTTGCGTATGGCTTTAATTTTTTCTTCGCACGCTTTCGCGAAAGCGTTATCTGCACACCTCACATCATTCTGTTCTATCACATTAAAGTCTAAATCTTGATAAGGAATGTCAGAAACCAAATCCCCTACTGCCGAAACATAGGCCGTAATTCTCATATGAGATAACATTTGCTTGGCAATCGCACCCGCTACTACTCTACTTGCAGTCTCTCTCGCCGAAGAACGACCTCCACCACGATAATCACGATTTCCGTATTTCTGAGCATAGGTGTAATCCGCATGGCTAGGTCTATAGGTATCTTTTATATGAGAGTAATCCTTAGACTTCTGATTAGTATTCACAATCTCAAAACCTATAGGTGTACCTGTAGTTTTCCCTTCAAAAATACCTGATAAAAAAGCTACCTCATCGGGTTCTTTGCGTTGAGTAACTATTTTGGATTGCCCTGGTTTACGCCTATTGAGCTCAGCTTGAATAAAGTCAAAATCTATTTCCAGCCCTGCGGGGCAACCGTCAATAATTCCACCGATAGCTTTGCCATGGGATTCTCCAAAAGTCGTTAGTTTAAAAAGCATTCCGTAGGTATTTCCAGCCATAGAGAGGTTTTAAACAAAAGTAATTTTTATAGTTGAATTTGTGAAGTACTACGACCATAAAATATCTCATTCTTTAAGTGCCCGATACAAAATACTCACAGGATGAAGTGCCTTCCTGCCAGTTCCATCCTTTATTTGATGCCTACAACTCGTTCCGTTGGCTGCAATTAGTACTTCTGGAGCGGCCTTTCTAACCACAGGAAACAAGGTCTGTTCCCCTATTTGCATACTTATATCATAATGCTCTTTTTCGTACCCAAAACTTCCTGCCATACCACAGCATCCAGAAGGTATAATTGTAGGCGTATAGTTTTTAGGGAGATTAAGAATGGCAAACGTATGCTCTATTGAGGATAAGGCCTTCTGATGACAATGCCCGTGAATTTTGATTTTTCTAGTTTCGGCAGTAAAGGAATCTTCAGTTATATTGCCTTCCTTGATTTCTTGATGTAAAAACTCTTCTATGAGAAAAGAACGTGTTGACAGTTCTTTTGCGCCTTTCTTATCTGTTGCAAGTTTGAGGTATTCGTCCCTAAAGCTAAGTATGGCAGAAGGTTCTATCCCTATAATCTTACAATCGCTAGAAGCGTGGAGCAAATGTTCCATTGTACTATCTGCTATAGCTTGTGCAAGAGATAAAAATCCTTTAGAAATATATGACCGTCCGCTATCTAGATTCTTTAAAATAGTAACGTCATATCCTAATGCTACTAAAAGTTGATGCGCTTCTCGTGCTATACGTCCATCGAGATATTGGCTAAATTCGTCTATATATAAGACAACTTGTTTGGATTGTGTGATGATGCTTTTCGCGAAAGCATTCTCTTCTTTAAAAACATCTAACTCAGGGATACTTCTCTCCTTTGCAATACCTAATATTAGTTTTACGATGCTTCCTGTACTCTTAAGTAACGTATTATATATCTTAGGAAATCGCGCTCCTAGTCTATTAATTCTTGTATTATGAGCAAATAGCTTTGTTCTGAGAGAGCTTCCGTTTTCCTTTTGATATTGATATTCAAACTCTGCTTTAAGGGTAGCTACATCTACATTACTAGGACATTCACTAGCACAAGCCTTGCAACTGATGCATAAATCAAAAACCTCCTTAAGCTCGTCGTTATTAAACTTATTTTTTTGCTCTGAAGTCGTTAAAAATTCTCGTAAGGCATTGGCTCTAGCCCTTGTTGTGTCCTTTTCATCTCTTGTGGCCCGATAACTAGGGCACATCGTACCACCAGCTTCTGGTAATTTGCGGCAATCGCCGCTACCATTGCATTTTTCTGCACTGCGCAGGATGCCTTGCTCCTGCGAAAAATCAAAAAGAGTTTCTATTTGAGGTTCTTTGCGGTCTATCTCATACCTCAAATTTTGATCCATAGGCAAAGCGTCTACAATCTTCCCTGGATTAAATATAGTATTGGGGTCAAAAAGTGTTTTTACCTCTTTAAAGAGTTGATAGTTCTTCTCACCTACCATTTGCTCAATAAATTCTGAGCGTACAATTCCATCACCGTGTTCTCCACTTAATGAGCCTCCATATTTCTTCACCAGAGTCGCTACATCTTGAGTAATACTCCTAAACAAGTCAACATCTTCACTTCTTTTAAGATTAAGCATAGGGCGCAAATGTAATTCTCCAGCTCCGGCGTGTGCGTAATAGACCGCTTCTTGCTCGTAACGCTCCATAATTTTAGAGAAGTGGGCGATATAGTCTTCGAGATCTTCTATCGCGACGGCTGTATCTTCTATACAGGCGACTGCCTTTTTATCACCTATAAT
>CAZXMY010000298.1:0-3262 GCA_964641325.1 uncultured Flavobacteriaceae bacterium
GATTATACAGCTTATGGTATAGACAATGCCTTGGTGATAGATAATACAGGAGCCTTTAGAGACAAAGAAGCCTTGAGCAGACATCGTATAGCAAAAGGTGTAGACAAAGTGTTGCTCACCGCTCCTGGTAAAGGAATTCCAAATATTGTACATGGGGTTAACCATCTGGAACACAATCCCGATGAAATTTCCATTTTCTCTGCGGCGTCTTGCACTACAAACGCAATAACACCGGTCTTAAAAGTTTTAGACGATTCTATTGGTGTAACTTCTGGACATCTGGAAACAATACACGCATATACAAATGATCAAAACTTGGTAGACAATATGCACAGCAAGTATCGTCGTGGTCGTGCTGCTGCTCTTAATATGGTAATTACAGAAACTGGAGCCGGTGCTGCAGTTAGTAAAGCCTTACCTAGTTTTGAAGGTAAACTAACCTCAAACGCCATACGTGTGCCCGTACCTAATGGATCACTTGCCATTTTAAATCTGGAATTAGAAAAAGAAACTAGCACAAATGCAATTAATAGCATCTTAAAAAAATATGCCTTAGAAGGAGATCTTGTAGAGCAGATTAAATACTCTATAGACAATGAACTGGTCTCAAGTGATATTATAGGATCTTCAGCTCCTAGCATATATGACAGCAATGCAACAATTGTAAGAAAAGACGGTAAAAACGCTGTAATTTATGTGTGGTATGATAATGAATACGGGTACAGCCATCAAGTGATTAGACTGGCTAAATATATTGCTAAGGTGAGACGATATACGTATTACTAGAAGAATACTTATGGTAATTTGCACTTTTACTTCCTTAAAACCACAGCTATGAAATTTCTTTATTACGGTTTACTTATTATTTGTTTAGCAACGGCGTGCAATCAATCTTCGTCAGAGAAGCAAGTTGAAGCCAATACTCGAGAACTTATTCCAGATCACGATGCAAATCCTGTACGTTCGGAAGCCGAAATTATTGCCATAAAAAATGGTTTCCCAGAGTGGAAAAAGGTAAACCAAATAGACTTTACCTTTAATGTAGACCGTGGCGGAAAAACGGTTGCGCAACGTTCTTGGAGTTGGCAGCCTAAAACTGGCGATGTTAATATGATGACTTCTACAGACACTATCGCTTACAATAGAAAAAGTATGGATAGCACTGCTCTAGCAGTAGACCGTGGTTTTATAAATGATAAATTCTGGCTACTTACACCCTATCAATTAGTTTGGGATGAGGGCACCACTATATCCGTACAGGATACCGCAACTGCTCCTATCTCCAAAAAACAAACTAAAAAACTCACCATTGTTTATGGAGCTGATGGTGGTTACACACCTGGTGATGCCTACGACTTATATTATGATAACGATTTTATAATAGACGAATGGGTATTTAGAAAGTCTAATGCAGCAACCGCTTCTATGACCACTAGTTTTGAAGACTATAAAAACTACGCTGGCATAAACATTGCAAGAGCGCATAAGGGAATGGATAGCGACCTCAATATTTACTTTACAGACATTAAAATCAGGCAATAGCTTACTTAACAGCAACCACTTCAATCTCTATCGCAGCTCCTGCTGCAAGTGCCTCTGCAGCAAAAGTAGTGCGCGCGGGTTTTTGGGGTAAATAGGTTTTATAGATGGCATTAAAAGCTGCAAAATCTCCTATAGAATCTAATACAACAAGAGCTTTAACTACATTACTCATATCCATATCGTGCTGTGCAAGTACTGCCTTGATATTTTCTAAAGTCTGCGTGGTCTCTGCTTCTATTCCACCTTCTACAAGTTTTCTTGTGCTGTGATTCATCCCTATCTGACCCGATAGAAAATACATATTACCCACTTGCACGATATCACTAAAAGGCGCATCTGCTTTTTTTGGCTCGTGTGTCTTGTGAAATACTACTTTTTTAGGTTGATTTTTAGCTTTATTAGAATCACAAGACGTGATTCCAATCACGATAAAGAGAAATAAAAAAGGGATGATTCGCATACTGTTCAAGTTTATACGCATAAATGTAGCAGATAATTCTCAGTTTTTTGAGGGATTGCGTATTTTTATGCTTGCTTGCCCCTTTAGGTAAGCTTTCGCGAAAGCAAAAAAAGCACTCCCAATTACATATAATACTATGGCAAAAACGAAGGAATTTTTTGATTTTATCAATGCTGGAAACACTTTTAAAGGCGACTTTATCACAATGGGTGCCGCAATGTTAGACGGTGAAACCATTACAGATGCTCACGTTAAAGTACCTCTCAAAACCCTTAATAGACATGGCCTCATTGCAGGAGCAACGGGTACAGGCAAGACTAAAACACTTCAAGTAATTGCCGAAAACCTTTCGGATAAGGGCATTCCAGTATTACTTATGGATATGAAAGGAGATCTTTCAGGAATTGCAAAAGCAAGTCCAGGCCATCCTAAAATAGACGAACGCCATGAAAAAATAGGACTCCCATTTGAGGCTAAAGATTTTCCTGTAGAAATACTTACCCTTTCTGAGCAAGACGGAGTAAGATTACGAGCTACGGTGAGTGAGTTTGGACCCGTACTTTTCTCAAGAATTATAGATGCTACCGTAGCGCAATCTGGAATTATCTCTATCCTATTCAAGTACAGTGATGATAAAAAATTACCACTACTAGATCTAAAAGATTTTAAGAAAATACTTCAGTATGCCACAAAAGAAGGAAAAGCAGAAGTAGAAGAGAATTATGGAAGAATAGGTCCATCTTCTGCTGGATCTATACTGAGAAAAATTGTAGAGTTAGAACAACAAGGAGCAGATATTTTCTTTGGAGAAAAATCTTTTGAAACAGATGATCTTACTAGAATTACAGACGATGGAAGAGGGGTTATTAATATTGTAAGACTAACAGACATACAGGACAAACCAGGCTTATTCTCTACTTTTATGTTGAGTCTTCTAGCAGAAATATACAGTACTTTCCCAGAACAAGGAGACAGCGATCGTCCCGAACTGGTCATATTTATAGACGAGGCCCACTTAATATTTAAGGAAGCTTCAAAAGCCCTCCATAATCAGATAGAGAGTATTGTAAAATTGATACGATCTAAAGGTGTAGGATTATACTTTGTGACTCAAAACCCGACAGACGTACCAGAAGGAGTATTAAGTCAATTAGGATTAAAAATACAACACGCTTTAAGAGCTTTCACCGCAAAAGACCGAAAAGCCATAAAGCTTACCGCAGAGAATTATCCAGACTCACCCTATTATGATACAAAAAC
>CAZXMY010000299.1:0-3254 GCA_964641325.1 uncultured Flavobacteriaceae bacterium
GCGTTTCCAGTATAACACATTTTCGCCATCAATGTTTATAGCTTTATTGATATAAAAGAGCGCTTTCTGATAGTTAAGGCGCTTTGCATAATAGTCGGTAATGGCAATCCACCCATTGTCTAATAGTGGATCTTCGTGAACGCACCTTTTATAGTACTTAAGTGCCAATTCATCATTGCCGAGCTTATCGTAGCATTTACCCATTCTTAGCAAGGCAAAAGACGAAGCGTCTTCGAGCTCTAAGGTAATTTGATAGTTTTCCAGAGCTTCTTCATAATTACTCATTTTTTCGAGTACTTTCCCTTTTTCTAGGTAGGCACCTACAAAGCGATCATCACTTATTATGGCAAAATCAAAAGCAGATAATGCTTTTTCATATTTTTTTAGATCAAAATACTGTTTCCCTACTTGGTGCCAAGCCACTTCACAATAGGGGTTCTTGTTCAAAAACATATTGAGATAGTCTATGGCTTCTTCATGTTGGCCTAGAAAATCAAAACAATAAATCACATTATATAAAGCACTATAATCCTGATCATCTACTTCTAGGCACTTCATAAAATTAAACTTCGCATTTACAAAGTCATCCAAAAAAAGATACTCCATACCTATAAGAGAATAGACATCTGCAGGGTCATCAGTCAAATCTATTGCGCGTTCCAGTAGCTCTATCGCCTTGAGGTGATCATCTTGTTTACTGTAAATATTTGCTTTTTGTATATATATTTCTTCATTATTAGGGTCTAGTTCATACAATTCTGTGAGGATGAGATTGGCTTTATCTAACTTATTTTCAAAAATAAAAATCTCCGCCTTGTATAACTTCAGATTAAAGGAAGTAGGATGTTGATCTAGTCCTAAGGCTACTGCCTTTCGCGCAAGCGCTATTTTTCCAGTCTCTATATAATGATTTGCTATGGATTCAAATTCTTCTACATCAAAAAAGAGAACGCTATTCGTCTTTAGCATAGACTCAAAACGACTAATCGATACATTTTCACTTTCATTGTGAAACTTCATATAGAATCTGTTTAGAATTTTGTTCTTGTTAAATTTAACAATGTTTGACTACCATCGCTTTCAAAAAAGTGCTTAGTTGTCAACATAAATATGAACAGCCAAAAATCAAGCCAAACCTTACTAAAAGGTTTATCTCCTACAATTCAATCACATAAAATGACAGTTGAGTGGGATTTGTTCGCTTTCGCGAAAGCGTGAACCTACATTTACACCATCAATCAAGTATAACTATAAAACTTTTATTATGAAAACACTTACCACACTAGTAGCACTTTTAATGACTTCCTTTCTTTTTTCTCAAGAAGAAGGTGTAACGATTACCGTAGTTTTTGATAAACTGGTTAATGATCAAGGAATGGTTTCTGCAGCACTTTATGACGAAGCCACCTTCATGAAAGCCGCTCCTCTTAGCAATGCAGAGGGCAAACCTGAAAATCAAACACTAACCCTCGTATTAGAAAATGTAACTCCAGGAGAGTATGGAATCATCACCCTTCATGATTTTAATGAAAATGGGCGTATGGATTTTGAGCCTAACGGAATGCCTAAAGAACCGTATGGTACGTCTAACAATGCCCTGAGTATGGGGCCACCGCAATTTGAAGATGCCAAATTTACTGTAGGTACAGAAGATATTACTTTGCGTATTAGCATGTAAAAACTCCTTTTACCAAAATAAAGAGCACGCATTATGGCGTGCTTTTTTTTGCTCTTTTCTTTTATTATCTATAGGCCTCTTCTTCTGGCTCTTATGGGTATCATTTTTAAGAAACCTTTGGGCTAGCCCAAACTTATATCGAATAGGATGAATTACGCCACATTATACCTCATAAATAATCTAAAATATTCCATATCTTTCCTAAAAAAGTGGAGTTAGATCAATAATGAATTAATCGCCACTAAAAAATACACTATAAGGGATTCGTAGCCAGCAAGGTATCGGTCACAAGCTAGAAGAAATAATACATGGAACTAACGCCAAAACAGGGTTTTAAAGGTTTAATTCAAAATTGGAAAAGTGATCTCATAGCGGCCGTAAGTGTTTCACTTATTGCCTTACCTCTTTCCTTAGGAATTGCACTGGCAGCAGGAGCTCCTGCAATGTCGGGTATCATCTCTGCGATTATTGGTGGTATTGTCACTACGCTGTATAGAGGCGGACATATCTCAGTTAATGGTCCTGCAAAAGGTGTTATTGCCGTAATTCTATTAGGGATTACATTAATGGATGATGGTTCTGGTCAGGCTTTTAATTATGTTCTAGCGGCAGTGGTTGTCTCTGGAGCAATACAAGTCCTACTCGGACTGTTAAAATTAGGACGGCTGGCAGATATCTTTCATTCTTCTGTAATACACGGTATTCTGGCCGCCATTGGGATAATCATCTTTGTAAAACAAATACATGTTGCGATGGGTACGCATTCTGATAGTCCTAGTATTATTCAGAATCTGGTGGATGCATTTCGATATTTACCGCAAGCTAACCCTTTTGTTGTGGTTATTGCGCTAGCAGGTCTTCTTTTACTGCTGTTTCATTCTAAGATTAGCTATAAGTTTTTCCATATTCTACCTGCTCCTATGTGGGTTATAGGGCTTTCTATTCCTTTTGTATACCTATTTAATTTCTTTGATGAGCATACACTTTCCTTTTTTGGCAAAGCCTATGAGGTTGGGCCTTCCCTACTCTTAGATATTCCCGACAATATTATGGATTCTATAATGCATCCTAATTTTGCTAAGATCAATACATTAGAATTCTGGACAACCGTTGTCTCTATTTTAATCATAACGAGTATAGAATCCTTAGCTATTGCCAAAGCTGTGGATAAAATTGATCCCTATAAACGCAAAACAGATTTAAATAAAGACCTGACGGGTATAGGTATAAGCACGATGGCAGCCGGAATGATTGGAGGATTACCTATTATAGCTGTGATTATTAGAAGTACGGTTAATATTCATAATGGCGCCAAGACCAAGTGGTCTAATATGTATCAAGGGCTTTTGTTACTCGTATTTATTGTTGTCTTAAGTCCTATAATGCGACAGGTACCCTTATGTGCCTTTGCTATCTTACTTGTTTATACAGGATTTAAGCTCGCATCTCCAGCCGTCTTTAAACAAGTCTACGATCAAGGAATTGAGCAATTAATATTTTTTGTGGCCACTTTAGTTTTGACTCTATATACAAATTTACTTATCGGATTATTGGGTGGATTATTTTTGGCTATGAT
>CAZXMY010000300.1:0-3222 GCA_964641325.1 uncultured Flavobacteriaceae bacterium
AGCGCATCCAGTAATTGGCAAACTGTACTTCGTCCCGTTCCTTGTAATAGGCTTATTCTTTTTTCGATCATCTTCTGTAGAAAATGCTTGGATAATGCTACAAACGATGTTTGCTCCTACTGCTCCATTTTATGAAATAAAGACAATTATAGGGTGGAAACTGGGATTTCTGGCATTTATGATTGCTGTCGAGTTATTTCAAAAAAAGAAATTACACGGTTTAGAAACTTTAGAACTTGTCTTTCCTAAATACCTGAGATGGGCAGGGTATTACGTGCTCATTTTTATGATTATTAGATATGGCGGTCCCCAGGAACAATTTATATATTTTCAGTTTTGACTTGGAAAAAATTTTCATATCGAGCCCTCCTATTTTTACTACCTGTTGTCGCGGTTATTGCAGTTATAGAAGCCGCCGTTAGATATATCCCTAACAGTATCAATATCTCCAGTGAGCAACTTGAGAAGCAAGCAAACACCATAGAAATCCTAGTTCTAGGCTCTTCTCAAAACAAGAGAGCTATTAATCCAGAACATCTGTCTCAACCTGCACTAACAGCCGCGGGAACAAGACAAGGACATAAGACAGACTACTACTTAGTAAAGGATCTACACCAACAACTACCCAATTTAAAGCGGGTTGTGATAGGTGCAACCTATAGACATTTTGAATCTAGACCTAATTCTAATAATTTCTGGAAATATCGATCACATCTACTATATTATAATGTAAATGCTTTTGAAAGACCCGTTTATTTTAAGGATAAACTACTTTTTTTAGGGAATACCAGTTTCTATTCTGATCAGTTAACATCGTATTATCTCAATAATGAAAGAAGTGTTTATAATGTATATGGGTTTCAAATGGAAGGACAAAAGGATAAATTTGCACAACTAGGCTATGATAAAAAGGCCATCCTTAAAACATACAACCCAAATAATTATCCCGATCTTAATAGGGCTTACTTAGATGTGACGACAGAGTGGTTTTATAAAGTACTGGATTATTGCCAAGAAAATAATCTCGAAGTCATTCTCACCCAAACACCTACTTACCAATTATATAGGGAACATCAAGATATACATGCACTGTATAGGAGGGATAGTATAGTAAAAGCCGCTCTGGCTACCTATTCCAACGTACGCCTTTTAAATGAAGAAGAAAGTACATCTTATAAAACAACACACTATCTAAACGAGAATCACCTCAATCCTTCTGGAGCAGAAATTTTCACAAAAAGACTTAACGAATTTTTAAAAGAGGATTAAAGAAAATACGTGTCTCCGTTTACTCTATGAAAATTGTCATAAAACCAATCTTAAGATTCTCATATTCCTAACCTACAATTTCCTACCAGCTATTGCTTCTTTCAAAAACTAAGGAATCCATTTTTTCTCAAAATTAGGTGCTCTTTTTTCTAAAAACGCGTTTCTTCCTTCTACAGCTTCATCAGTCATATAGGCTAGGCGAGTTGCTTCTCCTGCAAAAACCTGTTGTCCAACCATACCGTCATCTGTAAGGTTCATAGCAAACTTGAGCATTTTTATAGAAATAGGTGATTTTGCCAAAATCTCCTGCGCCCATTCATAAGCAGTTGCTTCTAACTCATTGTGGGGTATTACTGCATTGACCATTCCCATTTCATACGCTTCTTGCGCACTATAGTTACGTCCTAAAAAGAAAATTTCGCGTGCTTTTTTTTGTCCCACCATTTTGGCTAGATATGCAGATCCGTAACCACCATCAAAACTCGTTACATCTGCATCTGTTTGCTTAAAAATAGCGTGTTCCTTACTTGCAAGAGTAAGATCACAAACCACGTGCAAGCTATGTCCGCCACCTACTGCCCATCCTGGTACCACGGCAATAACAGCTTTAGGCATAAAACGTATCAAGCGCTGTACTTCCAGAATATTAAGGCGGTGATAACCGTCTTCTCCTACATAACCTTCTTTACCTCTTGCTTTTTGATCTCCTCCACTACAAAAACTGTATACACCATCTTTAGATGAGGGACCTTCTGCTGAGAGTAAGACAACGCCTATAGAAGTATCTTCATTAGCATCATAAAAGGCATCATACAACTCACTTGTCGTTTTGGGCCTAAAGGCATTGCGCACATCAGGTCTATTAAAAGCGATACGGGCGACACCTTCACATTTCTTATAAGTAATATCTGTATATTCTTTGGCCGTTTTCCATTCGGGAGTTGTCATAAATGCTATTTTAGCGTAAAAATAATTCATTATTACCATTTCTTATGAAAAAGCAGATTATTTGTGTGGTGGTCTTTTTTGCTTTCGCGAAAGCATTATTTGCACAACAACCTTCAGGCTCTTATCAATTTACAGATATCATAGACTTAGAAGCAACCCCGGTTATTAGCCAAGGCAATACAGGCACCTGCTGGAGTTTCTCTACTTCTTCGTTTTTAGAAAGTGAGATTTACCGAATGACGCAGAAAACGATAGACCTCTCAGAAATGTACACTGTGCGTAATACCTATCCTGCTAAGGCAGAAAACTATGTAATGCGACAAGGGAAAGCTCAGTTTAGTGAAGGCGGTCTAGCCCATGATGTTATAAATAGCGTGGCGCAATATGGACTCGTACCTCTAGAAGCGTATACAGGACTCGCTCCTACAGAAAATCGTCACAGTCATGCCGAAATGGTTGCCGTTATAAAAGCGATGCTAGATACCTATGTGGATAATCCTGGTCGCAGTTTAAGCAAGAAATGGCGACCTGCTGTATCTGGTGTTCTGGATCTTTATCTAGGAGAAAATTTAGAATCGTTTACTTATCAAGGTAAACGTTTTACACCTCAATCCTTTGCAGAATCTCTGGGTATTAACCCTGAGAATTATGTAACCCTTACCTCCTACACTCATCAGGATTTTTATAGCCATTTTATTCTCAACATACCCGATAATTTCTCTAATGGATCTTTTTATAATCTTCCCCTAGAAGAATTTATGGATAATCTGGATAACGCATTAAAAAAAGGTTTTACCGTCACTCTGGACTGTGATGTAAGTGAGGCAAGCTTTTCCTCTAAACACGGTGTTGCTGTGATTCCAGCTAATAAAGAAAATACAAAAGTTGCCGTTTTAGGACCGGAAGCAGAAAAGAAAATCACGCAGCAATATCGTCAAGATCAGTTTGAAAATTATAATACCACAGATGAACATTTAATGCATAATACGGGTAAGGCCAAAGATC
>CAZXMY010000301.1:0-1410 GCA_964641325.1 uncultured Flavobacteriaceae bacterium
AAAATATCATCTTTGAAATCTGCTCCAAAAAAAACAGGGTGCCCAGGTATCTCTCGATGAAATGGACGAACAATAAGCTGTCTTGGATGAATACTACTTTTAACTGCATCCAGAACTATCTTATATTCCTCCGAAGAAATAAGAGGTAAATCTCCTAAACATATTAGATATCCATCAGAATTAATAGACGCTTTCTTTACTCCACACTGGATGGACGTAGTCATTCCTTTTGCATAATGGGTATTATGAGTAATGGTAATTCCCTTGTTACCAGAAAGTAAATTTTCAAGACGATCTTTATAATGACCTGTCACTACTAGTATTTCGGTGACAGCTATTTTAGACAACTGCAAAAGCACTTCCTCTATAATTGTATGATTTTTAAAAGGAAGATCTAGTTTGCACCGCTCCATTCTTGAAGAAAAACCTGCTGCAAGTACAATAGCGGTTATATTTTTCATTGGGAGTTTAAGATATTGTATTTGAAAGCAGTGCCATCACTTGCTCTTGTTCTAGTGGCGTGTTTGCATTTAGTAACACCTCTTCATTTTGAAGTTTTACAACCTCTACATTATTATTAATCAAAACCTTGCGTGTACAAGAATATCCTAGCGAAAGGTATTTCAAAAGTACTGGATACGCGCGAGGTTCCCAAATAGTAATTAAAGGTTCTGGAAACTCAGTTTCAGAATTATAAAAACAGGTGGCTAACTTGGATGGATTACGCTTACTAAAAAGCTTGTCTAATGTTTCTTTATTTAATAACGGAATATCACAAGCTACCGAAAACCAAGCAGCATTAGGATCCTTTTGAAAAGCTGACAAAAGTCCACCATAAGCTCCTAATCCTACAAAAGAGTCTACCACTATATTTGGAAAAGACAATTCCTGCTCTGATCTGCAGGAAACAAAAACTTCACTACATAGTGGCATCATTATGTTATTAAGATACTCGTATTGAGGTACATTATGATAGGTTAAAGATAATTTATCAACGCCCATTCGTGTGCTTTTACCTCCTCCTAATATTAAGCCTTTAACTAAAGGCATTCTATTATCTAGAAAATCATTTATTACCTTACCTATCGCATCAATTTCAGATATACTATATACAGGCAGACTTTTATAATTAGGAATAAGCTGTTTTATATACGCTGGAATTTCTTCATCATCTGTTTTAACTAATGCAATAACATGAGTCAAACTATCTTTCCTTTTTATGAGAGAGGCTTCTTTTTTAGGATCAATAATCACTATTTGATGGTTTGCTTTTTCGTGATTACCGTTCACTAAAATAAGATCTGCTGTGTCCAGGAAAGCACTCTGTTCATATCTGGATAACTCAGACTGAGAACGCAATTGAAAATGTGTAATCTTATTGAGCACATCCTTTGCAAAAGGTTTGAAGGG
>CAZXMY010000301.1:1510-3207 GCA_964641325.1 uncultured Flavobacteriaceae bacterium
ACTTCTGGAGCTACTGAGAGTATTAATAGTATTCTGAAAGGACTCTACTCAAAAAATAAAGAGGAACGCAATCACATTATCACCTCAAAAACGGAGCATAAAGCTGTTTTAGATGTTTGCGAGTTTCTTGAAGCGAAGGGTGCTAAGATTACGTATCTCGATGTAACTGAAAATGGTATTATAGACATAGAACAATTAGAGCGCTCAATTACAAGCGAGACTTTAGTTGTTGCTATTCTGCTAGCCAATAATGAAACAGGAATCATACAGCCTATAGATACTATTTCTAAAATATGTCAATCCCACGGAAGCCTTCTTTTTTCAGACGCTACTCAGGCTTTAGGAAAAATAAACCTTGACGGTTTTTTCAACCAAGTAGATTATGCTTGTTTTTCAGGACATAAAATTTATGGCCCTAAAGGTATGGGGCTTACGTTTATAAAAGAGCAAAGCAAACACTATTTAGATGCATTTATTCAAGGAGGTGGACAACAACGCTCCTTGCGAGGAGGAACCTACAATACCCCAGGAATTGTTGGACTCGCCAAAGCCATTAACTTAATGCAAACAAAACAAGAAGCAGCTTCAACTCAGATGCAAGAGTTAAGAGACACTCTTGAAAAAGGATTACTTGCTATTGACGAAAGTATTGTAAATGGAAAAGATATGTCTAGGTTACCCAACACACTCAATATGTCTTTCAAGTACGTAGACGGAGAACATTTACTATTAGCATTAAGCAGGCATATGGCCGTTTCTAACGGATCTGCTTGCAACTCGGCAGCTGTAAACCCTTCTCACGTACTAACAGCTATGGGTATTCCATCTGCTTTGGCTTTTTCAAGTATCCGCTTTAGCTTAGGACAATACACAACGTCAGAAGACATAAAGAAAACGATAGAAATCGTCTCCAGTGAAGTAGCAAAACTGCGTGCTTCTAATATACTTTGGGAACGCCGTAGTGTATAACTAATTTACGACCGCAGACCTCAATTAATTATTAAACACGTCTAATAGTAGAAACATATAAAACTTAATCCCGATCGTGGATTGGGGTCTTTTTATCTCGTAGCATTCCTCCTTTTTTATTTGAAAAAACACCCAAAATTTCGGCAAAAATACTCGTGGCTATTTCCTCTGGAGTATTAGCACCGATTTCTAAACCACAAGGAGCAAAAATTCGTTCGTGTTGTGCTACACTAATTGGATGACCTCCTTTTTCAAAGTCGGCTTCTATTTTTTCAAAACGTTTTTTGGGTCCTAAACTTGCGATATATGGTGATGGTGTCTCTAATACTTTTTTGAGATTATTTACATCTGTTTTATAATCGTGTGCCATTAAGATAACTGCAGTTCGATCATCTATTTTAGGAAAGGCATCTTCATCCTTACTATAGATATAATCAACTGAACTAATTTTAGATTTTTTAAGTTTTTGTATATTTCCCACTAGGCTTACCTCCCAATCTAAAACGTTTGCTAAATCTAGCATAGGATACACGTCATAATTATCTCCAAAAATGGCCAAATGAAATTGCGGAGGAATCAGTTCAATAAAAGCACTCAGTTCTAATTCACCCATTTTATAATTATAGATACGGGACTTTTTTGTTGCTAATACCGTATCTATATCTTTCTGAAGGACTTCTTCTAATCCCTTGTCATTGCAATCTTCCAATAGTTGTGTTGCCGTATCA
>CAZXMY010000302.1:0-3189 GCA_964641325.1 uncultured Flavobacteriaceae bacterium
ATCTATAGGAGTATTACCATTATTATTTTTTATAAAGGGGTTAGCTCCTAAATCAATTAGAAATTTTGGTAATGCAATATCCCTCTCATTTACTCGTGCCGCTAGATGTAAAGGGGTTTCTCCTGAATTATTCTGCGCATTAATATCGGCGCCATTTTTAAGCAATAATCTTATTATTCTCGAATCGCTATCTTCATAAGTGGATGAAATAATATGAATAGGAGCATCACCATTACTAAATATAGATGCGCTCGTATTACTACCTTCTTTTAACAGTAAAGATATACCGTCATAAAAGTTAAATTCTAAAGCAGTTTTAAATTGGCTATGAGTTGGAATTCCACCTTTTTCCAGAAGTAATTTTAAGCTGGCTGTTTGTTTATATATTAGGGCATTCCCAATTGCTGGTGTTGGGTCTATTCCATATTCCAAAAGTTTTTCTACTACTCGGGTAGTGCCTTTGCGAGAGGCCGTTAATAATAAATTTGGATCTATTCTTCCATCAACTTTATTTAGCAAAAGAAGAATAACATCTTCGTTTTTAGTCTCAATTACTCTTGATAATGCCCTATCAGGATAGGCTCCATTATCTAAAAGATATTGGGTAATCTCCACATTGCCAGAAAGAGCAGCTTCTACAATAGCATCATTAGCTTTAGAACCTCCTTTTTCTATGAGAATTTTTGAAAGATGGATATTTCCTTTTTTAACGGCCAATTGTAAATATTCGGGCGAAGTCGTCTTTGCTCCCTGTGAAATAAGGTATTCTGTGATAGGAATGTTCTCAAGAGCAATAGCTTCTGCTACTCCTTCTGTAGGATTAGCTTCATTATCAACTAATAGTCTAACCATATCAATATTGTCATTGGAAATGGCTATTCCAATACTTTTTGAAGGATCTATATACTCTGCATTTCCTTTTAAAGCAGTGGCCGCCATAGGTAAGGTATTCTTTTTTACAGCTTCATCTAAGGCCACACTAGGAGTCCCGCCATATAATTGTAGGGCTTCATTAAATAGCTCTTCATCATCTTTTTCTGTAGCATAGGCAAATACAGAATCAGGTTCTGCATTATTCTTTAAACTAACTTTTATTGCTGGTTTATTATCCTTTTCTATTGCATATAGTAAGGCATCTGAAGCATCCCCTCCACTTTTAAGGGCAAGATCTACAATTTGCATATTGTTATTATCTGTCGCGATTTCTACGGCAATATTATCTTCAATCTTTGCATTCTTATTTATGAAATAAGAGAACAGCTCTGTATTATTATAGCGAGCGGCCACTTCTAAGGTTTTACTTGAAATTTCTGTTACCGGAACAATCACTTTTTCAAGCGCATTATTTTCCTGTTGTAATGCAACATCTAGTATGTAAAAGTCTGCCTTTGCATCTAATGCAATAAATTTTTGCGCTAGGGCTTCATCATTATTTTGAGCAGCTAATAACAATTCACTTTTGCCCGCCTCAAACGATTCATAGTCTTCACTCATAAGCGCTTTAATGCTCCGATAATCTTTGCGTTTTATGGCAAAAGCCAAATCATTATTCTGCGCACTAGCCCCTTCTCGAAACAAGGCATAAATTACGTCAGGAGCTCCGTAGGCTACTGCCTTAAAAATCATATTATTCTTAGGCTGGGCTCCCCTTTCTAACAAAATAAGTGCTTTTGTTGGGTCAAAATGCTCTTTTTGAAACAGAAAATCTAAGTCATTTGTTGTGGCGATTGCTCCTTTATCTAATATGTAATTGAGTAAATAATTGGAGTGTTTATTGAGGATAATTGCCTTTATTAATCCAGATGCTTGAGAATTGCCATTTTGGATAAATAGGCTGTCTAATCTTTTAAGATTGGCATTAGAAACGGCCGCCACAATTTCAGAGTCTAAGGTGTAATTATATGTGTCTTGCAGATTGGTAATAAATTCAGATTGTTTGACTAATTCTAAAGAATAAACAATTTCATACAAATCTTTATCTATAGTCTCTATTTGAACTGTTTTTTTAACAACGCGGCGTAGGGCTTCCTTATAGGTGGTGTGAGCCTCTGGAGGACCAGAAACGCGCAATCTAGTGCGTCCGTCGCCTTTAAATAATTTCTTGGTGTCATCCCATACACTTACATAACCCTTCTTAATATCTTCAGGCTTGATAGTAATGAGAACGTTTCTATCCAAACTTACTTTTTCATCTGTAATTAGAGTCTCTAATCGCAATCCGCCACGTTCTATTAACGGTTTTGTTAAAAGTATGGCTTCATCCTTAGAAAAACCACCAAAAAATATATCTCCAGTAAAATCGGTTTTATTTTGCTCGTCTTGACCCGTGCTCGTTTTTACAATACTTATGATTTCCTGTCTAAACTGCAAAGAATACTTTTTATAATAAAGACTCTTAGTATGGGGCTGTACGCTTTGTTTTGTTTTAGCTGTATACTCCGTTATGATGCTATCCAATAATTCTAATTTGACCATTTTACTCTCTAAATCAGATATATCGGCCTTGCGTAGAAGATCGGATACCGGCTTTAGCATAACAGAAATGGGTTTAGCATTATCTTTTACCGTTTTTTCCCATGAGGTCGGCCATTTTTCTTCTTCGTCACCGCCTATCGTAAAGGAAAGACTTGTTTTGGCATCGATATAAGGCGTGGTGTCTTCTTGATTATTTTGTTTGGCCGTAATATCTTCAATTACTTTCTGTTGAAATTCTACCTTTTCATATGGCGAGTGAATATATTCGCTTACATCTATGGCATTTCGCCTTAAAAAAGTCCCGCCATTAACAACTTCGTGAGCATAATGCGTGCCATATCGATGTATAAATCCAGCGGGTGTAATATCTCTCCCTAATCTTCTAAAATCGGCTACAAAGGCACTATCCAAAGGTTTCGAATGGATATCATTAAAAAAATACTTATTTACACCTATTTTTTTTTGCGTATAGAGAAAGAGTAACTTATCACTACCATCTTCTTTTAGAGGTGCAAAATGAGCACTACTGTTACGTGCTATGTATGGACGGTCGTTAGCATTAGATTGCAGTATTTTTTCTTCAAACTCATAAGGATTAGTAACAAAATGAAACGATATAGGGTCTCCATTGTCAGGCACAGCCGAGCTGCTGCCACCTTTAATAAGAGTTTGCCCCTTAGATGATGCGCTCCAGTTAATAGCGTCTACATATCT
>CAZXMY010000303.1:0-3177 GCA_964641325.1 uncultured Flavobacteriaceae bacterium
TATTGTTGACCCAATAATTATGGTAATTAACTGGAATGCAAATGTAGTAAAAACAACCACTATTTTTCTGTATTTTGCATTTGGAGAAGTAAAAACTTGTTGTATATTTGCGCCCAGCTTTTAAAGCAATATTTTAAAAACTAAACTAGATAGGTTAAAGACCTTAAAGAAGATATAAAATGAGCAAAAGAACGTTTCAGCCATCAAAGAGAAAAAGAAGAAACAAACACGGTTTTAGAGAGCGTATGGCTACGGCAAATGGTCGTAAGGTTTTAGCGAGCCGCCGTGCTAAAGGAAGAAAGAAATTAAGTGTATCTTCTGAAATTCGCCATAAAAAATAATGACATTAACAATTGTTGATATTAGGTGTTACTTTTTTTAAGTAACACCTTTTTTTATACCCTCACAGTTCCTAATTTTGAAAAATTTGAAATCAATTTTCTAGATGCCTAAGAATACAAAAATCAAGTCTATTTTACTTATTGGATCCGGTCCAATAATTATCGGTCAAGCCTGTGAGTTTGATTATTCTGGATCGCAAGCATTGCGTTCGTTAAGAGAAGATGGTATAGAGACCATTCTGATCAATTCTAATCCAGCAACAATAATGACAGATCCCTCTATGGCGGATCACGTGTATTTATTACCCTTAACCACAAAATCTATTGTTCATATACTTAAAGAACATCCACATATAGATGCTGTATTACCTACTATGGGTGGACAGACCGCATTAAATTTATGTATAGAGGCAGACGAAAAAGGAATCTGGAAAGATTTTAATGTAGATATTATAGGAGTAGATATTGATGCCATTAATATTACAGAAGACAGGGATAAGTTTAAGAACTTAATGCGCGAAATAGGAATTCCAATGGCGCCACAATCAAGCGCAAATTCTTTTCTTAAAGGAAAAGAAATTGCTCAGGAATTTGGATTCCCTCTTGTAATTAGGTCATCTTTTACATTAGGAGGTGCGGGAGCATCCTTTGTTTATGAAGAAGAAGATTTTGATAGATTGTTATCTCACGGTCTAGAAGTATCTCCGGTACACGAAGTAATGATAGACAAAGCCTTAATAGGTTGGAAAGAATACGAACTGGAGTTATTGCGTGATAGTAATGATAATGTAGTTATCATTTGCGCTATTGAGAACATGGATCCTATGGGAATTCATACGGGAGACTCCATTACCGTTGCTCCTGCAATGACCCTTTCTGATGTAACGTATCAGAAAATGAGGGATATGGCCATCTATATGATGCGAAGTATAGGTGATTTTGCAGGTGGCTGTAATGTACAGTTTGCCGTAAACCCTGATAATGAAGAAGAGATTATTGCAATTGAGATTAATCCACGAGTATCTAGATCTTCTGCATTAGCTTCTAAAGCAACGGGTTATCCCATTGCAAAAGTAGCTGCAAAACTATCCTTAGGATATCATCTTGATGAATTGTCTAATCAAATCACAGGATCTACATCTGCACTTTTTGAGCCTACTTTAGACTATGTAATTGTAAAAATACCACGTTGGAACTTTGATAAATTTGAAGGTTCTGACCGCACTTTAGGCTTACAAATGAAAGCCGTAGGAGAAGTGATGGGAATAGGGCGATCTTTTCAAGAAGCCCTGCATAAAGCTACTCAATCTCTTGAGATTAAGCGAAATGGCCTAGGCGCAGACGGAAAAGGATATACGAATTACGAGCAGATCATCAGCAAACTTACCCACGCCAGTTGGGATCGCGTATTTGTGATTTATGATGCCATACAAATGGGAATCCCTTTAAGCCGCATTTTTGAAATCACTAAGATTGATATGTGGTTCTTAAAACAATATGAGGAGCTCTATGCGATGGAGAAAGAAATTTCTCAATATAAAATTGATACGCTTCCGCGAAATTTACTCCTTGAAGCAAAACAAAGTGGCTTTGCAGATAGACAGATTGCACATATGCTCGATTGTTTAGAAAGCCAAGTGTATAATAAAAGAGATGAACTAGGGATTAATAGAGTGTATAAACTTGTAGATACCTGTGCTGCAGAATTTACGGCGCAAACTCCATATTTCTATTCTACCTTTGAGTCAGAAATGGAGACTACAGATGGCAAACGCTTTGCTCAAAATGAGAGTCAAGTTTCTGATAAGAAAAAGATTGTTGTTCTAGGATCAGGTCCAAACCGTATTGGACAAGGAATCGAATTTGATTATTGCTGCGTACATGGTGTTCTAGCAGGAGCAGAATGCGGTTATGAGACTATAATGATTAACTGTAATCCAGAAACGGTATCTACAGACTTTGATACGGCAGATAAGCTCTATTTCGAACCCGTTTTCTGGGAACATATTTATGATATTATACGTCACGAAAAACCAGAAGGTGTCATTGTACAATTAGGTGGACAAACTGCTCTAAAACTTGCAGAAAAACTAGATCGGTATGGTATCAAAATATTAGGTACTAGCTATCAGGCTTTAGACCTTGCCGAAGACAGAGGGAGTTTTTCTACGCTTTTAAAAGATTTAAATATTCCTTATCCAGAATTTGATACGGCAGAAACAGCAGATCAAGCACTGGCCGTGGCAGAAAAATTAGATTTTCCAATCTTGGTAAGACCTTCGTACGTTTTAGGAGAACAAGGCATGAAAATTGTAATTAACAATGATGAATTAGAAGAGCATGTTGTAGACTTATTACGTAAGATACCCAACAATAAGTTACTACTTGATCATTATTTAGACGGAGCTATAGAGGCAGAGGCAGATGCGATTTGTGATGGAGAAGACGTACAGATAATCGGAATTATGGAACATATAGAGCCTTGCGGTATCCATTCTGGAGATTCTAACGCAACACTACCTCCATTTAATTTGGGAGATCTTGTTCTGGAACAAATACGAGAGCATACTAAAAAGATAGCCTTAGCTCTTAAGACTGTTGGGTTAATTAATATACAATTTGCAATAAAGGATGAGAAAGTGTACATCATAGAGGCTAATCCAAGAGCCTCGCGAACCGTACCGTTTATCGCCAAAGCCTATAAAGAGCCGTATGTAAATTATGCAACTAAGGTAATGTTAGGAGAAAAGAAAGTAAAAGATTTTGACTTTAATCCTAGACTAGAAGGATATGCGATTAAGCAACCGGTATTTTCATTTAATAAATTCCCTAATGT
>CAZXMY010000304.1:0-3124 GCA_964641325.1 uncultured Flavobacteriaceae bacterium
CGCTTTCCTTCGGGATCACTTTCTCCCGCAAGCTCTTTCAAGAAACGTGCCGAAGCATCTACACCCTTTACGTTAAGCCCCATTCCTTCATATTGCTTGAGTACATCTGTAAACTCATTTTTACGCAGTAAACCATTGTTTACAAATATGCAATGTAAATTTTTACCTATAGCTTTGTGTAATAAAGTAGCTGCTACCGTACTATCTACGCCTCCAGAGAGTCCAAGGATCACGCGATCCTCTCCTATTTTATTTTTTAATGCCGCAACCGTTGTATCTACAAAGGCATCTGGTGTCCAATCTTGGGCGACACCTGCGATTCCTACCAAGAAGTTTTCTAATATTTGCTTCCCATCTGTACTGTGATATACTTCTGGGTGGAATTGTATGGCATAGGTATCTTCGCCTTCTATGCGATATCCTGCATTTTCAACATCATGGGTAGAGGCAATGCGCACAGCGCCTTTAGGCAATTTTTTTATAGTATCGCTATGGCTCATCCATACTTGGCTATTTTTAGAAACTCCTTTTAAAAATGTTTCCCCACTTTGTACCATAGATAGATTTGCTCTACCGTATTCTCTGGTATTGGATTGTCCAACTTCTCCTCCAAAATGTTGTGCGATATATTGTGCACCATAGCACACTCCTAAAAGGGGCTTCTTACCTTTAATTTCAGAAAGGTCTGGATGTGGCGCATCTTCATTACGGACAGAATGAGGAGACCCAGATAGAATTACTGCTTTAAAGATTGATAAATCTTCTGGTGGATTGTTATAGGGTTTTATAATACAGTAAATGTTAAGTTCTCGCACGCGACGTGCAATTAACTGTGTATACTGTGACCCGAAGTCAAGAATTAGGACATTGTTTTGCATCCACAAAAATACTATTTTTAAAAGCACTTTTCATAAGACTTTTTAAACAAAAAAAGACTGAGTTTTTAACAAAAAAAATGAATAGTAAGTAATATAAAATTCAACGACTGAATAGTAAATCGATACTGTACAGTATATTGAAAAATTTACAATATTGTTGTAGATTTGATAAGTAGTTGATTTCCAAAACAACTACAGCCCTAAATAGATTGAAAAAGGAAAAAGAACATATTATAGCGCTTCTGGACGAAGCGTATGCTTTACGAGGCAGCGACCTTGCTAGAGGTAAAATTATTGCAGAAAAAGCACTGCAAAGCAGTAAAGAATTAAATGATCCTGAACTTATTGCCTTAAGTTTAAATAAGTTGGCGTTGTTCTGCATGATTATTGCTGACTATGACAATGCCTTAAGTATGTCTGAAGAGGCTATACTACATTTTAAGCAAACGGATAATAAAAAGGGTATAGCAGATGCAAAGTATAACCTTGCAGGTCTCTACTATAAGACCGATAATTATCATCTTGGCATGGTAAACCTTATAGACTGCCTTGAATTATACAAAGATCTTGATGACTACCACGGACAATCTAAAACTCATAAAAGTCTCGGAGGAATTTATGGATTGTTAGATGATGATTATAGTGCTATAACATCGTACAAACGTGCGATTAAAACTGGCAAAAAGGCTAAAAGCAAGAATTTGGTTTCCAATGCCTATAATCCACTATCGGGAATATATTTAAAAAAAGGCCAAATAAAGAAAGCTATAGATGTTATAGAAAAATCAATAGCTATGAAGACAGAAACTAATGATATAAGAGGGCTTGCTTTTGCCATTTATGGCCGTGGCAAAATACATCTTCATCTTAATGAATTAGAGAAAGCAAAAAAAGACTTTAAAAATGCTCTTCAGACACATCTTGATGTAGGCGACAATTTTGGTATTGGAATGGCCTACAATAAGCTAGGGTTACTTTACCTAAAAGCGGGAGAAATTGAAAAAGCAAAGAACACTTATATTACTGCTTTAGAAAGGTCCATAGCCACAAATATGCACCTTATATATTTTAAATCTACGCATCTTTTGTATGAGTTATACAAATCGATAGGCGATGATAAGAATGCTTTAAAATATCTCGAACTTAACGCAATAAAGAAAAAGAAATCAGAAAACACGCAAACCAAAAGAGTTGTAGAAAACTATCACGTGATTTCGCGTATTGATGCTGCAGAAAAAGAGCAAGCCTTGGCCTTAGAAAAAGCAGCTCTTGAAAGAGAGCAGCAACGCGTCGAGCAATCTACCCGCATGAAACAGGAGTTTCTATCTGCTATGAGCCACGAAATACGAACACCTCTCAACGCGGTTACTAGTATTATCTCCCTTTTAGAAGAACGTTCCTCGGATAATGATAAAAAACTACTTACGGCTTTACGCTTTAGTTCGAAGAATTTACTTAGAATAATTAATGATATCCTCGATTATTCTAAACTAGATTCCAATAATATGAGTTTGGATTTGCGACCCTCAAACTTTAAAGAACTTATAAAAAACTCTTTGGATACCTATCATAGTTTAGCAGGTGACAAAGGCGTACAACTCAACGTACAACTAGACGAAGACCTGGCTCCAGCTTATATTCTGGATGAAACAAAACTCTTTCAAATTCTTGGCAATCTCGTTAGTAATGCCATCAAGTATACAGATGAAGGTTCTGTTTTTGTTAAAATAAATGTTCTTAAAAAGAAAAAAAATAAAGATATAATTAGCTTTGAAGTTATAGATACAGGTATAGGAATTCCGGAAGAGGAATCAAAACGACTTTTCGAAAGTTTCTATATGCCGCCCTCTATAACCACGCGATCCATAGGTGGGACTGGATTGGGACTGGCTATTGTTAAAAAACTGGTTGAGTTATACGGAGGTACCATATCGCTTAAAAGCAAAGAAAAATATGGCTCTACCTTTACTTTTAGTCTCGAATTAGAGCGAACCGAATTCGAAAGTTTAATCGATACTATTCCTTTAGGGAAATTAGAAAATAAAATTGCCATTCTAGCTGAAGATAATGAAATCAATGCCCTTGTAATGCGTCAATTATTGCAAAAATGGGGAGTGCAGACCAAACGTGTTAAAAATGGAATCGAGGCTATAAATTTGGCAGGGAAGGAAAAAGTAGATTACATCCTCATGGATATTCATATGCCGGAAATGAATGGTTACGAAGCAACCGCCGTAATTAGAAAC
>CAZXMY010000305.1:0-3105 GCA_964641325.1 uncultured Flavobacteriaceae bacterium
TTAAAACAGCACAAATATTCCATTGTTCAGTTGAATATTTTAAATTTTTCAAAAGCAATGATAAAAAATACAGCTTATGGCGTGATTATAAATGACCTCGAACGAAGTCCCATTGCGTATGGCTTATTTCAAGTTTTTAGTCGTATTTTTATCACAAGCCACGTGGCTAAAAATGATGGATTAGTATCTATAGCCAGTGGTTTTAAACGAAAAGATTTAGACCGATACTCCAGAGAATTAGTACAATATAAACATAAAATCACCTGGAAATGGGCCTTCCGTTATTTATGGTGTATTCAAACTAGATGAGCGTAAAAATAACGACCGTAGCAAAAGAACTACCACAATACTATAGAGCTACAGAAGAAATACTTCCCTTTCTGGATGTCTGGTTAGCCAATCAAGATGACCGCTTTAAGCGAAAGGTGAAAAAGATCTTCGGCAATGCAGGAGTAGATAAAAGATATAGTATTATGTCTCCAGAAGAGGTATTTACCGCAACGAGCTTTGAAGAGAAAAACGACATTTATAGTCGTGAAGTCATAAAATTAGGTAGAAATGCTTTGCAAAAAGCATTAACTAAATCGGGTTGGGATGCAAAATCCTTAGATTTTATTATTACGGTAAGCTGTACGGGAATTATGATTCCTTCGTTAGATGCCTATCTCATTAATGATTTAGGGCTTAAACAAGATATTGTGCGACTTCCTGTCACAGAAATGGGTTGCGCAGCAGGTGTTTCTGGAATTATTTATGCTAATGAGTTTCTAAAGGCAAATCCAGAAAAAAGAGCTGCTGTTATTGCGGTTGAAAGCCCTACGGCCACCTTTCAGTTAGAAGATTTTTCGATGGTAAATGTAGTGAGTGCGGCGATTTTTGGAGATGGCGCCGCCTGTGTATTGTTATCCTCAAAAGAAGAAGATAAGGGTCCTTCCATTAGTGCGACAAAGATGTATCACTTTTATGATGCTAATCATATGATGGGTTTTAAGCTTGTAAACACAGGCTTGCAAATGATTTTAGATCAGAAAGTACCAGAAGAAATTGCAGATAAGTTTCCGGATATTATTTATCCTTTCTTAGAAGAAAATCACTGTACGATAGAAGACGTAAATCATCTTATATTTCATCCTGGCGGAAGAAAAATTGTCGAAACTGTAGAGCAGCTTTTCGGAAAGATGGGAAAGAATATTGATGATACTAAGGAAGTTTTACGACTTTATGGGAATATGAGTAGTGCCACTGTTTTATACGTTTTAGAACGTTTTTTAGATAGAAATTTACCACAAGGCGACAAAGGAGTGATGCTTAGTTTTGGCCCTGGATTTTCTGCACAGCGAATATTATTAGAATGGTAGATGGACAGGATTATATAGGAAAATGGGCTGTCATCCTTGGCGGAAGTAGCGGTTTGGGTTTAGCCACTGCCCAGAAACTGGCTAAAGAAGGAATGCATATCTGTATTATTCATCGTACGCGCAGGAGTAGCTTAGTTCCTTTTCAAGAAGCTATAAAGGAAATGAAGGAAGGCACTAACAGTGAACTAATAGACCAAAATATAGATGCCCTTAAACCCGAAAAAAGAGCCACCTTTATAGAAGAATTCAAAAACTTAATAGGCGATAACAGCGTTAAGACCCTTGTGCATAGTATTGCAAGAGGGAATTTAAAACCTATGTACTCTGAGGACCAAGCCACGCTTTCTAATGAGGATTTTAAGCTCACTTTAGATGCTATGGCGGTAAGTTTGTATGATTGGGTTAGCGCTTTCGCGAAAGCGGGATTATTCTCGGTAGATGCTAGAGTTATTGCCTTTACGAGTGAAGGGAGTCACAAATCTTGGGTGCAATATGGTGCTGTAGGCGCTGCAAAAGCCGTGCTGGAAAATATTGTTAGAGGTATAGCGCTGGAGTTTGCACCGCTTCGTATAAAGGCCAATTGTATTCAAGCCGGTGTAACCGATACAGAAAGTCTTAGAATGATTCCTGGAAGTGAATTTATGAAGGAAAAATCTATAGAACGAAATCCTTACGGACGACTTACAACGCCCACAGATGTGGCAAACGCCGTCTATTTGCTATGTAGGGATGAGGCCAGTTGGATAAATGGTAGTGTAATTCCAGTGGATGGAGGAGAACATATACGTTAATGACTGGAGATCAAATCATAGCATTATTGCCGTATACGGAGCCTTTTTTGTTTGTTGACGAGATAGAAAAAGTAAATGATACAGGAATCACTGGTCATTATACGTTTAAAGAAGATGCTTTTTTTTACAAAGGGCATTTTAAAGATAATCCTATTACGCCTGGAGTTATTTTAACCGAATGTATGGCGCAAATAGGTCTGGTGAGTTTAGGGATTTATTTGCTGCGCGACAAGGCAGATTTGGCGCAGCTTAAGGTTGCGTTCACAAGCTCAGAAGTAGAGTTTTTAGAAACTGTATATCCTAACACTAAAGTTTACGTAAATTCTGAAATACAGTATTTTAGATTCAATAAATTAAAGTGTAAGATTAAATTATATAATGAAGAAAATACCCTTATTTGCCAAGGAGTTTTAGCAGGAATGATGCATATATGAATACAAGAGTTGTCATCACAGGTTTAGGAGTTTGCGCCCCCAACGGTGTGGGTCTTACTGCGTTTGCAGACGCCATTAAAAAAGGGGTATCGGGAATTCGTTTTGACCAGCAGTTAGCCGATTTGAATTTTGGATGTCAAATTGCGGGTGAACCGCAAATTCCAGAAGACTTGCTAGAGAACTATTTTACAGCTTTGCAGTTACGAGATGTTGAAGCATCTGGAATAAAATATGGGATGATTGCGGGAATAGATGCTTGGAAGGATGCAGGACTTGAGGCTACGTCTAAGGAAATTGTGGATTACGATAGTGGTGTTGTTTTTGGAACCTCGCTATTAGGAGCAGATCGTTTTAGAAAAGCCATTTATCTAACAGATGAAGGAAAAGTAAAACGTTTGGGGAGTACAACTGTGATTCAAACGATGGCTAGCGGAATTAGCGCTTATCTAGGTGGATATCTAGGTTGTGGTAATCAAGTAACTACAAACTCAAGCGCCTGCACTACGGGAACTGAGAGCATAT
>CAZXMY010000306.1:0-3102 GCA_964641325.1 uncultured Flavobacteriaceae bacterium
AATTGACTTCATTTTAAATATATTAAGTATTAATTAATTACATAATAAACTTAGAAGCGATACTCGTATTACTATTAACACGATGCATCACATCTGCAAATAATGGAGCACAGCTTAAGACTTTAACCTTATCGCTTTTATGCTCTCTAGGAATCGAATCTGTTACGATTAACTCCGTTAACTGACTGTTTTCTAATTTTTCATAAGCGTTACCACTCAAGATAGCGTGTGTACAAATGGCTCGTACGCTCAACGCCCCTTTTTCCATCATTAGGTCTGCCGCCTTGGTAAGAGTTCCAGCAGTATCTACCATATCATCTACAAGTACAACATGCTGTCCTTTTACCTCTCCTATGAGTTCCATATGAGAGATTACATTGGCTTTAGCCCTTTGCTTATAACAAATTACAACGTCACTCTCCATCGCTTTACTATAGGCGTATGCTCGCTTACTACCTCCCATATCTGGTGAGGCAATAGTTAGATTTTCTAATCCCAAATCTTTTAAATACGGAAGGAAAATCGTGCTTGCAAATAGGTGATCTACAGGTTTTTCAAAAAATCCTTGAATCTGATCTGCATGCAAATCCATAGTAATAATACGGGTAGCACCTGCTGTTTCTAAAAGGCTTGCTTTAAGTTTTGCCGCAATAGGAACACGAGGTTTGTCTTTTCTATCTTGACGCGCCCATCCAAAATAAGGAATCACCGCAGTAATATGTCTTGCAGAAGCTCGCTTTGCAGCATCCAGCATTAACAGCATCTCCATCAGGTTATCACTATTGGGCATCGTACTCCCAATAATAAATACTCTAGAGCCACGCACAGACTCCTCAAAAGAGGGTTGAAATTCACCATCACTATAGGTAGAAGTGATTACATTACCTAAGGGCTGTCCAAAGGCCTTAGCAATTTCTTGGGCTAGTCCTATGCTTTTTTGACAAGCAAAAATTTTAGGTTGTGGTACTGTTGCAGTCATAAAAATGACGGTTATGGTATTGATTATCTTTGGTTTCCTAAAAAGGAGGTGCAAAAATAGGGATATTTTTTGTGTCTATCGCCACAATAATAAGGCTTTTGTGAGCTTGAAAATAAAATATTGATTAATTTTGTCATCCATTTAAGCAAGAAAATGCCTGCCTACCGACTTAGGTAGGGCGGAATTGGTAGACCTGTCTGCCGACAGGCAGGCGCGCAGCGACTCAAATAAGTTTGAGATATGGTAACCGCTAATATTGACATAATGATAACTGTTTATGCTATTGCAAGTATTAATCATAACTATATTTATGTAGGGATGACGCAAGACTTAACACATAGAATACATAGACATAATACAGGAAGAGAAAGAACAACAAAACCCTATCTTCCTTTTTTAATAATTTACACCGAGATACTTCCTGATCGTGTAGAAGCTCGTAAAAGAGAAAAATATTGGAAGTCTGGAGTTGGAAAAGAAAAACTCCGCAAGATTAGAAATAATCTTACGTAATGCCGAAATGGCGGAATTGGTAGACGCGCTCGACTCAAACTCGAGTTCCTAGGAGTGTGGGTTCGAGTCCCACTTTCGGTACGAGAAAAGCCTTTGTCTTAATTGACAAAGGCTTTTTCATATCTAACTAAAAAAACCTCGCTAATGCGAGGCTTACATATATAGAATTCAAGATAGTTTCTTGAATGAATTTTCTAAGCAGCTTGAGACGGTCTTTCTACAAAAACAAATGATGGGTTCTTAAAAGATTTATGTCCTAATTCTTCTAGATATTTATCTACTCCTGAATTTAATAATGAAATCATTTTGTCAAATGTTACTTTTCTATTTTTTCTTGATGTTCTCATAATGATTCGTTTTTTGATCTACTACTATAGACTCCATAAGCGTGCCATAATTACATTTTTTAATAATTTTTAACATATTAATCTCACTCTTAGGTATAAAACCTTCACAAAAACGGAATGCTCATGGTATCTTTAAATTCTAATAAAAAAGAGGATTTTTGACAGAAGCAGAACAAAAATTAATTGAGAAAACTATCGCTTTCGCGAAAGCTACCCTTGCTCATGCCGAAGCGGGTCACGACTGGTTTCATGTAGAGCGAGTGTATAAAAACGCGTTACTTATTGCTAAAGAAGAACCTGCAGATATCGTTGTAGTATCCTTGGGAGCAATACTTCACGATATCGCAGATTCTAAGTTTCACGATGGCGATGAAGCTGTTGGGCCACGATTAGCTTCTCAATTTCTCATAAAGCAAAACACAGATAGCGCTATCATAGAGCACGTAATCCAAATCATAAAAAACATTTCCTTTAAAGGTGGTAATAGACAAAAGAAATTTAATTCACCAGAACTAGATGTGGTGCAAGATGCCGATCGATTAGATGCGCTCGGAGCTATTGGGATTGCGCGCACATTTAATTACGGAGGTTTTAAAAATAGGAAAATCTATGATCCGAGTATTACACCTCAACTACATATGACTCCAGAAGAGTACAAGGCGTCTACAGCGCCTACGATAAATCATTTTTACGAGAAACTCCTTATTCTAAAGGATAGAATGAATACAAAAACCGGAAAGAAATTAGCCCAAAAACGCCACCAATATATGGAAGCGTTTTTAGATCAATTTTATGCGGAGTGGCGTGGCGAGGTTTAGATCTGCACTTTAGCCAGAGTTACTTTTTCTGTCTGACGGAATAGTTTAATAACCCGCACTTCCTTAGATTCCTCTGGCGTACCATAATTTCTATATAAGGTATACTTTAAGAAAGGTGGAAGAACATAATCATCCTCTAATCCTAAGTACTGCACATTTATTAGCCAATCGCCTTGAGGCGCGTCGTCAATTATAAATTCTTCTATCTGGAACCCCTGTTTTTGCTCATCTACAAGACGCTCTCTGTTTTCTTCTAAGGTATGGTTCCATTTAAAGAATTTTTTATCTGGATTTACAAACTGAAACTCGAAAGGCACAGTAGCATCTGTCCATTCTATAAGCATACGTACATCCTGCTTAAAATCTGCTCGCAGCCATTCGTTAGGCAGTCTGGTAAATTCTATTTTGTCCTTATATCGTTGTACTAGCCTACTTAACTCTGTTT
>CAZXMY010000307.1:0-3102 GCA_964641325.1 uncultured Flavobacteriaceae bacterium
TATAGGTAACAAGACGGCAAAAGGTATAATGATTTCTTCTAGAGACACAACGCCGTGTTTATACGTATTGAGATAATAACTTACATAGTGATTATAGTTAGTAGGAGATGCAAAGAAATAATCACTACGCGCGAAGATGAAGGAACTGCTCATATTAATAGAAGGCAGATGCATGCTTCTAGGATCTTGAGCCGCTAATACTTCCTTATTTTCATAAGTAAGACTGCGTCCGGTTTTGTAACGTAAATTCAGGCTGGTATTCTTATCACCTATTACTTTAGACGGGTTCTTTACATTAATAGTGCCGTGATCTGTGGTGATGACTAATGTAAGTCCCAATTCTCTGGCTTGTTGAATCATGTCCAATAAAGGAGAGTTTTTAAACCAACTTTCGGTAAGGGATCTGTAGGACTTATCATTACTGGCAAGTTCCTTAATCACTTCCATTTCAGTTTTGGAATGTGACAACATATCTACAAAGTTATAGACAACCACGGTAAGGTCATTATCCTTTTGCGATTTAAAGTTGGTAGCTAGTTTTTTACCGTTTCGCAGATTAGTAATTTTATGATACTCCCATTTCTTATTGAGATGCAATCGTCTTAATTGATGCTCTAAGAAAGCAGCCTCGTGCATATTCTTACCACCCTCATCTGTATCGTCTAACCATAAATCGGGATGCTTCTTTTTCATCTCGCTCGGCATCAAACCAGAAAAAATAGCATTACGTGCATACTGGGTAGCTGTGGGGAGAATACTATAATAGGTTTCTTCTACCGTTTTCTTATAATAAGAATTCAAATGAGGTTCGAACGCTTTCCATTGGTCATATCGCAAATTATCAACTACAACAAAAAGTACCTTTTTGTCTTCTTCTAATAAAGGAGCTACTTTCTCTTTAAATAAATTATGAGACAGTGTGGGGCCATCGTGCCCCTCAAACCAATCAGGATAATTTTTATCTACAAACTTGCAAAACTGGTGATTGGCTTCATTTTTTTGGGATTCTAAAATCTCAAACATGCTAGCATCTTCTATGTCTTCAAGCTCCATTTCCCAGTATATTAGTTTTTGATATAATTCTGCCCAACCTTCATAAGAGTTTACCATCGTCATATCCATAGCGATTTTTCTAAACTCCTGCTGATATGAGGAAGTTGTTTTTTGGGAAACTAGGCGACTGTTGTCCAGAATTTTCTTTAAACTAAGTAAAATCTGATTAGGATTTACAGGTTTAATGAGATAGTCTGCAATTTTAGAACCTATCGCTTCCTCCATAATATATTCCTCCTCACTTTTGGTAATCATAACGACAGGCACGCTCTCTCTCTTGTTTTTTATTTCGCTAAGGGTTTCTAATCCCGTAAGACCTGGCATATTCTCATCTAAGAAAACAATATCAAAATTCTTTTCCTCTATAATCTCTATAGCTTCAGAACCATTATTGCAGGTCGTTACGGCATAATTTTTCTTTTCTAAAAAAAGAATATGCGGTTTAAGCATATCTATCTCGTCATCTACCCATAATATATTGATTGCACTCATATGTTGTTGTTATTGTTAAGCTTTCCTGTCTTTGCCGGCAGGCAGGCGTAAAAGTATACTACTCTATATAATGTATATAAATTAACTCTTTTTGATTAGTAGTATATTTGTTATAAATCCTTACCAAATAGTACGTGACTAAACACAGTTCCAAAGTTACCATTATTAACGACCCTATTTATGGTTTTATTACCATTCCTAATGGGATCATTTTTAAATTAATTCAGCACCCATACTTTCAACGACTACGCCGTATTAATCAGATGGGCTTGTCCTATCTTGTTTACCCTGGCGCGCACCATACACGGTTTCAGCACGCTATAGGATGTTTGCATATTATGCAAAAAGCGATGGAAACACTTAGTAGTAAAGGTGTTAGTATTTCTAATGATGAGAAAGAAGGTGTGCTTATTGCTATATTATTGCACGATATAGGACACGGTCCTTTTTCTCATGCGATGGAGCAAAGCATTGTAGAAGAGGTGCATCACGAAGCCATTTCGTTGGCATTTATGGAAGCTTTAAACACTGAGTTTAACGGAAGTTTAACGCTGGCTATACAAATATTTCAAGGCACCTATGAGCGTAAATTCTTAAATCAACTTGTTTCTGGGCAATTAGATATGGATCGTACAGATTATCTCAAGAGAGATAGTTTTTATACAGGAATGGCCGAAGGGAATATTAATACAGATCGTATAATTGCTATGCTTAATGTGTATGACGACGAACTGGTTATAGAAGAAAAAGGAGTGTATACCGTAGAGAAATTTCTTGTGGCTAGGAGATTGATGTACTGGCAAGTATATCTACATAAAACAGGAGTTGTTGCAGAACAACTTATAGTTAGAGTTCTAAAAAGAGCTAAAGAGCTCTGTGATAGGGGAACGGTACTTACTGCGAGTAGCGCATTGTTATTCTTCTTAACACGTAAAGTAGGGAAAGCAGAATTTAAAAATCATTTAGATATCTTTTCAAAACTAGATGATAATGATATTATCTCTGCTATGAAGGAATGGTGCGTCCATGAAGATTTTGTACTCCGCGAACTTTCTAAATGTATTATTAATAGAAATTTATTGAAAGTAAATATTCGAAATAAAGCTTTCGCGAAAGCAAAACTGGAAAAACACAAACAAGCTTTAATGGAAAAATATGCCATTACAAATGAAGAAGCAGCTTATTTTGTTTTTGATGGAACAATTTCAAATCAGGGTTACAGTTATAAACAAGGAAGTATAAAAATTTTGCTGTCTAGCGGTAACTTGGTAGACGTAGTAAAGGCTAGCGATCATCTGAGTTTAATATCTCTAACTAAAGAAGTGGTTAAAAACTACATATGTTATCCTAAAAGCTTGGTTTAATTTTTCCTATTTTTGTGCTTTATGAAATTTACAGCAGCTCAAATCGCGGGTATCCTAGAAGGAACGGTAGATGGTAATCCAGAGATCGAAGTTTCTAAACTTGCCAAAATAGAAGAAGGCAGCAAAGGATCTCTTACCTTCCTGGCTAACCCAAAGTATACCTCCTTTATATATACGACTCAGGCTTCTATTA
>CAZXMY010000308.1:0-3099 GCA_964641325.1 uncultured Flavobacteriaceae bacterium
CTGCAGCACAAGGCTTACTAGCAAAAGTTTATTTGACATTAGGCAATTATAACGAAGCGCAAGATTTATTGGAAACCATAATTAATAGCCAGCAATTTTCTCTAGAGCCTGATTTTCATGACGTATGGTTTTTGGAAGATAATAATGAAACTATTTTTTCTATAGGATATGTGCCAGATGATGCTTTTAACAGTCAGGATTTTTCTGCAGAAATGCGCGGAGGTAATATTGCAGCATCTTCAGGTCAGAATTATGTGACAGACGATATGGTAGTTACGATGAATCTTTTTGGAGGAAACAGGACACCTCTTTCTATGAGAATCGATCCACTTACACCGTCAAGAACTCAAGTTGTAAAGTACTTACCAGATGGTGATGAAGACTTAGGGATAGCTCCAACGGGTACAATTGCTCGATTGGGAGGTAATGATTGGATTGTTTTGCGTTATGCAGATGTATTATTATTACATGCAGAGTCTATTTTAGCAGGAGAATTGCTTACCCCAGCATCTAATGCTATCGACTCGTATCAACAGGTAAGAGAGAGAGCTGGGTTTACAGATACGACAAATGAATTAACAAGAGATGATTTGTTATTGGAGCGTAGAGTAGAGTTAGCCTTTGAAAATCATCGAGGTTTTGATCTACGACGTTTTGGAGTAGCTCAAGATGTGTTGTCTACTTTTTCTGCTTCTATAGGCGGAGCTTTTACAGCAACAGATTTATTGTTACCACTACCTCAATTTGAAATTAATATAAGTGGTGGACTTTTGGAACAAAATCCAGGGTATTAAGAAAATTTATAAATAATTATTTATTATGAAAAAGTCACAGTTTTTTTGGATAGGAGCAATTGCGCTAGTATTAGGGTTTGTTGCTTGTGATAATGAATTGGATTTGCCAGAGGCAGGTTCTATTCCAGACCTTTCGCCGCCCTCTGCTAACTTTAGTTTTGTGGGAGGTGAAGATTTTGAGGATTTTTTAGTTTTTCAGTTTGGTAATTTATCGGAGGGATCATTAAATTATGCTTGGGATTTTGGTGATGGGACAACGAGTACAGAATTTGAACCTATTCACGAGTTTCCTGCAGAAGGTACGTATACCGTAACTTTAGAATCTTCTGATGCCTTGAATGCTGTTTCAAGCTTTACTCAAGATGTTGTTGTAGTGATGCCAGACCCACCTTCGGGTCTAACGCCAGATATATTAGAGCCTGGTTTCGAAAATGGTAATGATAGTAGAGATGCTTGGAGAAATTCAGGTTTAGGAGGTGTAATACAAATTACAACCTCTGGAGGGTTTCATGCAGGTAATTTTGGATCAAAATTACCGCCAGAAGGAGATCGTATTGGGTACCAAATAATAGGAGAGTTTACTCCTAATAGAGATTATGTACTATCGTATTTATACACGTTTAGAGATCAAGATCCAAGCCAAAACGGAAACTTCACCGTTGCTATGACCACTCCTTTTGATAACCCTGCTGATTTTGATAGTAGTGTAATAGATTCAGAAGTATATACAGAAGATGTTGCAGGCACAGGAAATCTGCTATTAGGAATTAATACTTTTAATTCTGGCAATAATACAGAACTAGCAATTTTCTTTACTAATTCTTTTGATGAAGCCTACGTAGACTCTTTTGAAATCGAACTAATAGAATAAGTAAAATGAATATTTATAAAATCTGTATTGTTTTTTCTCTTGCAACCTTAATGGGGTTAACTAATGGTTTTGCACAGACAGCAACACCCGAGGGAACTCTTGTTAAGAAGAGAAAGAGTAAGAAAAAAAAGAAAAAAGTAAAACTCCCTGAAATAGATTTAACGCATTGGAAGGTTACGACTCCTGCTGGTGATGGAAAAAAACCAGTTGAAGTTTCACCGCCGGAGATTTTTAATTATGCAACAGATGAGCGTTTATTGCCCTATATGTATAACGATTCATCGCGAGGAGCTTTAGTTTTTCATGCGTACCCGAGTAAAGCCACCACCAGAAATACAAAATATTCGAGATCAGAGCTTCGAGAGCAAATGGTTTCTGGGAAGAATAATGTAAACTGGACATTTAAAGATGGAGGCTATCTTAAGGTAAAGATGGCAATGGACGATGTAAGTGCAGATGTTAATGGGAAGAATGATTACCATAGAGTTATCATTACTCAAATACATGGTAGGTTATCCAATGAGCAAAGAGATTTAATTGGAGAAGATGATAACAATGCTCCTCCTATTCTTAAAATATACTGGCAAGATGGGAAAGTGCGAGTTAAAACTAAAATCCTTAAAAACATTGCCGCATCCCCAGAAGAAATACTTCATGAAGATGCTTGGGGAGATGATAGTGGATTTAATTTTGAGCAGGAAGTAGGATTTGGCAAATTTACCTTAGAAGTAAAAGTTTCAGAAGGTGAGATGGTGATTGTTCTAAATAAGAGCGAGTATAAAGTATATGATGGAATACATATGGAAAGATGGGGTGTTTTTGAAAACTACTTTAAAGTTGGTAATTATTTGCAAACACGAGATGAAGGGGCTTATGCAAAAGTAAGAGTATATGATATAGAAGTGAGCCATTAGATAGGCATTTTAAACCCATAAATGATATTGCCGCAGTAACCAAAATATAGTATTCAATTAACCAAACCTTATGAAAATAGATATCCTACCCAAAACGGAAAACATAGATGTTGAGAAGTTAACGATCTCTAAGATTAAGGAATTAATAAACTATAAAAACCTAGAACCTGGTGACAAACTTCCATCGGAGCGTATGCTGTCAGAAAAATTTGATGTATCTCGGGGTATCGTTCGAGCTGCAATACAACGCTTAGAGTTTTTCGGGTTACTACGATCTATCCCTCAAAGTGGGACTTTTATTGCAAACATAGGCGTTATTGCCATGAATGGTATTATAGACGATATTCTAAATCTAGATGATCCGCACTTTAAGTCCTTAGTTGAAACAAGAATACTGTTAGAATTAAAAACAGTACGACTTGCCGCCTTGAGAAGGACAGAAGAAGATCTCGAATCTATGCGTGAATGCCTAGAAGCGTATTCGGTTAAAGTAATGAATGGTGAAGACGCTGTACAAGAG
>CAZXMY010000309.1:0-3048 GCA_964641325.1 uncultured Flavobacteriaceae bacterium
GCGTGAAGAAATTCTTAAAAGTATACAAGAAATAAGCATTAAAGTTAAAAATAACATAATTTCGCCATCTGAGATTGATGAGTCTCTTATTAATAATCATCTTTACACTCATGACATGCCTGATGTGGATTTACTCATTAGAACAAGTGGGGAACAGCGTGTGAGTAATTTTTTGCTTTGGCAAATTGCCTATGCAGAATTTTATTTCACATCAGTATTATGGCCAGATTTTACAAAGGAACATCTGCACGATGCTATTTATAATTATCAGAAAAGAGAACGAAGATTTGGAAAGACGAGCGAACAGATTAAATAAAGGAAAAAAGCAGACTTTGATTATAAAAAAAATTACCCTATTACTTTCATTATTTGTAGGCCTGACAGCAATTGCTCAAAGAGAATTGCCTTTGGATCCTCAGGTTAAATATGAGGTAGCAGATATTAAGGTTACTGGTACAACAACCTATAACGAGAATACTGTAATTGCATTTACAGGACTAAGAGTAGGAGAAAGATTATACCTTCCTGGAGAAAAAATAAGTAATGTTATTAAGAAGCTTTGGGGCCTTGAATTGTTCTCGGACATTAATTTATTTGTAACAGATTTAGACGGTGATAAAGTAAAACTTCAACTGGATATTAAGGAGGTGCCAGAGCTTAATGAAGTTAAATTTAGGGGCATCAAAGAGAAAAAAGGAGCTACTTTCATTAAGGACAATGGACTTAATAAAGGAGCTAAAGTGACCGAAAATCTTGTAACGACTACCAAAAATTATATTGAGAACGACTATAAGAAAAAAGGATATTTAAACACTAAAGTATTTGTAAATAGTGTTACAAAAGAGGACAGCACCGCAAAAAACAAAGTAGATCTCGTTATTAATATAGATAGAGGAGAGCGCGTAAAAATAAAGGATATAGTATTTGAGGGCAGAGAAGAGCTTCAAGAAAATAAGCTTACTGCAGCGATGAAAAATACTAAAAAGAAAAAATTCTATCGCTTCTGGAAGCGATCCAAGTTTATCAAAGCCGACTACGAAGCTGATAAAGTATCACTTATAGATAAATATAAGGAGAAAGGATTTAGAGATGCACGTATTGTTACAGATACTATCTACAATAATGAAGGCAACGAGATTACCCTTAATTTAAATGTGGAAGAAGGAAAAAGATATTATATAGGAGATATTGGATTTATAGGTAATACCATATATAATGACGCGCAGCTCCAAAACAAGCTTGGGCTTAGAAAAGGAGATGTTTATAACGGTGTATTGCTTAAAGAGAGAGTTCAAAAAGAGGGCGATCCAGACGCCGATGATCTTGCCAATTTATATCAAAACAGCGGATATTTATTTTCTAATATTAACGCTGTCGAAACGAGTGTAAATCAAGACACTATTAACTTTGAAGTACGTATATCCGAAGGCAAGCTGGCTTACTTTAATAAAGTTGAAGTTAAAGGTAATGATAAAACCAAGGATAAAGTAATCTATCGCGAACTACTTACAAAACCTGGGCAACGTTACAGTAAGGAAGCTGTTGTAGGAACAATACGAGAACTAGGACGATTAGGCTTTTTTGACACACAACAACTTACACCAGAATTTAAAAATTTTGATCAAATAGGCGGTACTGTAGATTTAGAATATAATGTTGTTGAACAAGGTGCTAGTCAGATAGAATTACAAGGTGGTTTTGGAGGTGGAGGTTTTGTAGGAACCTTAGGGCTATCCTTCAATAATTTTTCCATACAAAACATATTTAATAAAGATGCATACAGACCTTTACCTATGGGTGATGGCCAGCGTTTTTCTCTAAGAGCTCAAGCGAGTCAATTTTTTCAAACCTATAGTCTCTCGCTTACAGATCCATGGTTTGGCGGAAAAAAACCAGTACAGTTTAGCGCCTCTCTTTCTCATACCGTACAGTTTTTATTTAATAACCTTGCCACCTCGCAAGCAGATCGTGTAGATAGAAACAGACGTTTTAACATTACTGGAGGTTCTATAGGTCTTGCCAAACGACTAACATGGCCTGATCGTAATTTTACTTTGTCTCATGCATTAAGTTATCAGCATTTCGATTTAGAAAACTTTACAACTGGCCTTTTTACTTTTGGAAATGGATCTTCAGAAAACTTAGCATATACCATAGGTTTAAGCAGGAACAATACGTTTAACAATCCTATATTTCCTACCGGTGGATCAGAATTTAGCGTAAGTGCAAAACTTACACTGCCTTATTCTGCATGGAATGGCGTAGATTATGGCGCCCTTGCAGACGAGCGTCTTATTGCTGTAGAAGAGCAAGATACTGATGCCCTTGCCGCCATTGATCAAGAACGTTTTAGATTTTTAGAATATTATAAAGTAAAATTTGCAGGTAAATGGTATACTAGCCTTGGATCAAAATTTGTTTTACAATCAAATATTGAATTTGGTTGGCTTGGAGCTTATAATCAAGACAGAGGTGTCCCACCGTTTGAACGTTTTTTCCTGGGAGGAGATGGTTTAGGAGGTTTTGCTTTAGATGGCCGTGAAATCATACGATTAAGAGGATATCCTAACCAATCTGTGACACCACAAGATAGAGGAGTTGCGACTACAACTACTGCAAATGATGGTGCTACTATTTACAATAAATTTAGTTTAGAGCTAAGATATCCTATTACATTTAGCCAAGCCGCTTCTATATATGCACTGGCATTTGCAGAAGGCGGATCTTCTTATGACAATTTTAGAGATTATAATCCGTTTCAATTGAACAGATCTGCTGGCGCAGGAATTCGTATATTTATGCCGGCCTTTGGTTTATTGGGACTCGATTTTGGTTATGGATTCGATCCTATTCCTGGGCTAAGCACACCAAATGGATGGGAAACACATTTCATTATTGGCCAGCAGTTTTAATTTTTGGCACGATTATTTCTAATACAACAATGAAGGATTATGAATACTAAAGCTCTTTTATTTTTTACAAGCATCTTTATGCTAAGCTTATTTTCTGTGCAAGCACAACGCAGTATACGAATAGGCTATATTGATA
>CAZXMY010000310.1:0-3044 GCA_964641325.1 uncultured Flavobacteriaceae bacterium
GAATTTAGTCATTGTAGAGTCCCCTGCAAAGGCAAAGACAATCGAAAAATTTTTAGGACCAGATTATAAAGTTGAGAGCAGCTTTGGTCATATTGCAGATCTGCCTTCTAAGGAATTAGGCGTAGATGTAGATGGCGATTTCTCACCTAAATATAAAGTCTCAGACGATAAGAAAAAAGTAGTTAAAAAACTCAAAGATCTTGCAAAAAATGCAGAGATGGTTTGGTTGGCTAGTGATGAAGATAGAGAAGGAGAGGCGATTGCTTGGCACTTAGAGCAGGCACTTAAACTAGATCCTGAGCGCACAAAGCGCATAGTCTTTCACGAGATTACTAAAACCGCTATTAAACGTGCCATAGAAAACCCGCGTAAGATTGACTATCATCTAGTAAATGCGCAACAAGCACGTAGAGTTTTAGATAGATTAGTAGGGTATGAGTTGTCTCCCGTATTGTGGAGAAAAGTAAAAGGAGGATTATCTGCAGGAAGGGTACAATCTGTTTCTGTGCGATTAATAGTAGAGCGTGAGCGTGATATCCAAAAGTTTAATGCGCAAGCATCCTATCGTATTGATGCAGAATTTACCAACCAAAACGGAAAGTCCTTTAAAGCGAAGCTTCCTAAAAACATTCAGTCTAAAAAGGATGCCGAAAGTTTTTTGTCACAAAATGCAAATGCTTCTTTTAAAGTAGCGGCCTTAACAACCAAGCCGGCAAAAAAATCACCAGCACCTCCATTTACAACATCTACTTTGCAACAAGAAGCAAGTAGGAAATTATATTTTTCTGTGAGTAAGACGATGACCATGGCGCAACGTTTATATGAAGCAGGACTGATAACCTATATGCGTACAGATAGTGTGAACCTTTCTGTAGATGCAAAGAAGGCTGCCAAGGCAGAAATCCTAACCGCTTATGGTGAGGATTTTAGTAAAGAACGCAATTACAAAGGAAAATCCAAAGGCGCACAAGAAGCTCACGAAGCCATAAGACCTACAGATTTTGCAAAACATAGTGTAAATATTGATAGAGATCAAGCCCGCTTATACGAGCTTATCTGGAAAAGAGCCATTGCTTCTCAGATGAGTGAAGCACAATTGGAACGTACTAATGTGCAAATTGCTTCGTCTGCGGGAACAGATAACCTTACAGCCAATGGAGAAGTACTTAAATTTGAAGGATTTCTAAAAGTGTATTTAGAAGGAAGTGATGATGAAGATCAAGAAGAAACAGGATTGTTACCTGCACTTGCTCAAGGAGAAGCTTTAAGTAATAAATACATTACAGCTACAGAACGATTTACAAGACCTCCTTATCGCTATACAGAAGCTTCTTTAGTAAAGAAATTAGAGGAGTTGGGTATTGGAAGACCATCTACCTATGCTCCAACCATTACCACCATACAAAATAGGAAGTATGTAGAGAAAGGTACTGTAGATGGTAAAGAGAGATCGTATGAGATACTTACCTTAAAAGAAGGAAAAGTATCAGAAAAAGAACTTACAGAAACTGTTGGGTCTGATAAAGGTAAGCTCGTACCTACAGATGTAGGTATGGTTGTTACAGATTTTCTGGTAAATCACTTCGAGAATATTCTTGACTATAACTTTACGGCAAAGGTAGAGCGTGATTTTGATGAAATTGCAGAAGGCAAACAAGAATGGACTACGATGATGAAAGATTTTTACAAAGATTTTCATCCGCACGTAAAAGACGTAGAGCAAAATGCAGAGCGAGAAGTAGGGGAACGTATTTTAGGTAAAGATCCAGAGTCTGGCAAACCCGTAAGTGTGCGCTTAGGTAAATTTGGACCCATGGTACAAATAGGAACCGTCGAAGACGAAGAGAAACCTCGATTTGCAAGTCTTGGGCCGGAACAGCAATTAAGTAATATTACCTATGAAGAGGCAATGGACTTATTTAAGTTGCCAAAAGATTTAGGAAGTTACGAAGGTGAAGCTGTATCTGTTAATAACGGAAGGTTTGGGCCTTATGTAAAATTTGGAGATAAGTTTGTCTCCTTGCCTAAAGGTAGAGATCCTATGCAAGTGGATCTTGACGAAGCCATAGTGCTTATAAAAGAAAAGCAAAAAGCAGATGCTCCCATTTACACCTACGAAGATTTACCTGTGCAAAAAGGAACAGGACGCTTCGGACCTTTCATAAAGTGGAATGGAATGTTTATTAACGTAAACAAGAAATACGATTTTGATAATCTTTCTGATGCTGATATTGTTGAGCTCATAGAAATTAAAAAGCAAAAGGAGATTGATAAGGTCATCCATAATTTTGAAGAAGCGGGTATTCGAGTAGAAAAAGCCAGATGGGGTCGTTCTAATATTATAAAAGGTAAGATTAAAATAGAGCTGCCTAAAACAGTAGATGCTGCAAAATTAACGCTAGAAGAAGTACAGGATATAATTGAGAAACAAGGGCCTAAGAAAAAGAAAACCACACGTAAAAAGGCGGCTCCTAAAAAGAAATAAGCTATGATCGCAGATTATTTGCTACCCGTTGCAGATGTTGCTCTAGCCCACATACAGCTTATGCATATGCAATCTCTAGGAAATACCTTGCGTATACATAGTGATCAGAAAGGGTTTCCCAATCTTGATGGTGTGCAAATAGCAATAATAGGCTTACGCGAAAACAGGAGAGACCCAAATACCTTGGGGGAATCCTTGTCATTTACAGAAATACGAAGAGCTTTTTACGAGCTTTTCCCTGGGAATTGGCATACTACCATAGCAGATTTGGGCGATATTGATAGAGGTGAAAGTGTAGAAGACACTTATTTTGCCATAAAGGAAGTAACCGAAGCTTTAGTCAAAAAAAATATTATACCTATATATATAGGGGGAAGCCACGATTTAATATACCCGATGTATCGCGCTTATGATAAATTAGACCAGATGGTAAATCTGGTAAATGTAGATCATCGTTTTGATCTAGGCGATTCTACAAAACCCTTGGAGAATAATTCATATGTAGGTAAAATCATAGTAGATCAACCCTATAACTTATTTAATTATAGCAATATTGGTT
>CAZXMY010000311.1:0-3026 GCA_964641325.1 uncultured Flavobacteriaceae bacterium
ATATAAAACAGATGTGGCTAGCTGCCAGCTTCTCTTAAAACAAACTAGTTAAAATAGAATCTCTTAGTCAGCAAGCACTATTAATGTATCATATCCTTTACGAGAAGGGATCTTCGATCTCTTCGCTTTTCTCAACAAATTGAGTATGGACGCCTTTCTCCACTAGAGTCACGCCTTTTTGTAAAATGAGACTATTAGGATATGTGTGTATGCCACCATCTTCTGTATTAAGGCGTATATGAAAAGCTTTTATATCTTCTATTTTCGCCAGAACGGGGAAGTCCTTATCATGTATTTTAATGATGTCTCCAATCTTATAAGGCAAGGTAAAAAAGATAATGACACCTGAGGTTAGATTACTCAGTACAGACCATTGCGCAAAAAAACCAATACCAATAACGGCAAAAATAGAGGAGGCTATTAAGCCTAAATCATTAATATCAATACTCCAAATAAAAATGAATACAAAAACAGCAATAATAAGCAACAAGAAATCCATATACTTTAGGACAAGTTTAGCTCTTTTAGCTACTTTATTTTTACGTTGCGAGAATCTCCTAATTAAGAAAGTCATAATAACCCTAATGACAATGAGAATGGCTATCGCAATAATTGTCTGAAGGATTTCTTGAGAATATACTTTCATAATTTTTTGAGATTAATCTAATCCAAGTTCTTGTCTTAAAGATTGGTCATTATTGGAGTTTTTACCCCAATACGCACTTTTTATCGTATTAATTTTAGTAGCTCGGGTTGTTAACTCTTGTGCATTACGGCCAAAACCACTTTTAAAGGTTTCTTCCCAGGAATTAATAGTATACGGGAATTCTGGATTATAATTAATGATAAGGCTTCTACCCAGTTCTGGGTATTCTAATGTATAACTTCCTTTTTCTAGAGTGCCTTTAGCTTTATAAGCCTTTATAGGCACGTGCTTCATCCTAGAGTATGAAAAATCAGGAATGACCTCGATGTTACCAGTAGGCATATTCTCTGGATTGATACGCAGTTGTGTCCACAATTCGTTTTCTAGATGGGTTTTAGGTACTGTAAATTCTTTATCTGCTTCTCCTTCAAAATACGAATGACTTTTAATTTCAAAATCTTTTCTATTATTAAGTTGAGCGTATTGGTGTCCGCACCATTCTTGCATGCTTTGTGTAACTTTTAAAGCGTGTTGCTCCTTGTAAACGGGATAAAAAGTACTGGACATAATAGAATAGGGATACACTCCTGTGTTAAACTTTTTGGTTGCATTGAGTTTTAAGACAGGAATATTTTTTTGGTTTTGTCTATCTGCTTTTACTTGAACCTCTGGTAAAAAATCTTCAGTTACATAAATCATAACGGCAGTACCTGGTCTGATCTCCCCATAACGCCCTTGTTCTAGTTTGTACGAAGTGATTTCGGCTTTTCCAGCATACCAATAGTCTTTAAACTCTTGGGAAATGACTCGGTTAGATACATTGTTCGTTGAGGTTGAAGGGATGATGCTCGCTTTCGCGAAAGCGATATCTTCCTGATTTCCTTGTTCATTACAAGCCGTTAATAGTAAGCAAATACCAATAGCAAAAAGAGAATTTTTAAATAATTTCATAGCGATGTGATTTATCTTTAAAAGTACGAAAGTGCATCTATTCTGCAAGTTGCATTAACGTTTCATAAACTTTATGTGTAGGCAATCCCATCACGTTAAAATGGGAGCCTTCTATTTTTGTAACAGCAATATATCCAAACCACTCTTGTATACCGTAGCCACCAGCTTTATCGTAAGGTTGATAGTTGTCTATATAGTAGTTTATTTCGTCTGGGCTCAATTTTTTAAAGCTCACATTTGTAGTATCATTTACAGTGATTTGTTTCTCCAGACTGGTAAAACAAACACTGGTCATCACCTGATGCGTATTGCCAGAAAGACTACTTATCATTGCAAAAGCTTCGTCTTTATTTTCGGGTTTGTTCAAGGCTTTATCCTTAAACCATACAATGGTATCACTCGTTATTACGATGTCCTTAGGCTGTAAATCTGTAAACGCAGCAGCTTTTTGTTGGGCAAGGTAATCTGTGATCTCGGTACCGCGTAGAGTGTCGGGAAACGATTCGTCTATAGGTTTAATCTGTATGGTGTACTCTAAGTCTAACTCGGCAAAAAAGGCTTGTCTTCTTGGAGAACCAGAAGCAAGAATGATATTTTTTTCATTAAGAAGTTGTGATAACATGTTCTAAGGTATAGGAGATAAGAGGTATGGCACAAATGCCTATAAACATTATAATTTTTAAAAGTAAAGACAAACGACTGAATTGCTTTTTGTTTGTAGCTTCCCACAATTGAGCACTAACATAGCCTAAGGGAGCAATGACTCCAAAAAACATAACACCTACTGTCCACTTTTCATTAAACAAATGGCTAAAGGTATACATCGTAATTAATGCAATGGCCGCCAGCGTTAACACGGCTGTGATTTGCGCTGTTCGCTTTACACCTAGAACAATGGCTAAGGTTCTAAAACGAGCCACGTGGTCTCCTTGTATATCCTCTATATCCTTTACAACTTCCCTCAAAAAATTGATTATCACCGCAAAAATGGCGATATCTCTCAGAATATTGAAACTAATAATCTGACTGACTCTGTTTAAACTATCCATTTGAGGTAAGACTTCAAAAACTCCCACGATTAGAATAGAAGCACCTACTATTAGGCTTACTAAAATATTCCCAACTAAGGGCACGGTTTTAAGAAAGCGTGAGTAGATATAAAGGCCTAACGAGATTCCCACAAAATAAAGGATGTACAAAGGTTTGAAAATCATAGCAGATAGTACAAAGCCAAAACCAATTCCTGTAAAAGTGAACAGATAGTAAAAAAACCGAGCTTTACTTGGATCAATACTTACACCTACAATTCGGGATGAGGGTTTATTTATTTTATCTGCCGTGCTATCATAAATATCATTAATGATATAACCTCCAGCAGCTATACAAACCGTAGCGAGCGTTAAAAATATAAACCCTAAGATACTTAAGG
>CAZXMY010000312.1:0-3018 GCA_964641325.1 uncultured Flavobacteriaceae bacterium
TTACAGCAGCATTGAGCTCATCATATTCTTGCTCTACAGCAAACATAAAAATCATTCCGATGTTTGCACCTACAGAGAAGTTAGCTCCTTGATTTCCCACAACGAGACCATCAAAGTCTTTTTCGGCGAGGTCAATCGCTTTATTTACACCTGCTAGAACATCACCTCCTATAGAATTCATTTTAGAACGGAATTCTACATTTAAGATGCCATCGCCTAAGTCTTGAACAGATACTCCTGAGTTAGAAAATACTTCAGATTGTTTTCTAATGTTATCAAGAATAATAAATGAATCCTGTCCTGGTTTTTTCTCGTGCGCTCCAGCCTTTTCGGCAGGCAGGTTCGCGGAAGCGGAATATACATAGGTAGCACCTTCTTTTACAGAATAGAAACTATCAATACCGGCATCTACCATAGCTGTTACCCAAGAGGCAACCTCAAGACCCTCGGCATTCATTAGCCCCATTCCTTCCTTAACACCTATCGCATCCCAAATCTCAAAAGGACCGTGTTGCCAGCCAAACCCGGCTTTCATAGCATCATCTATCTTATAAAGCTCATCGGTAATTTCTGGAATTCGGTTTTGAACATAGGCAAATAAGTGGGCAAAGGACTTGCGGTAAAATTCTCCAGCTTTATCCTTTCCTTTTACTAGTATAGGGAAGCGGTCTGCTACGTTGTCTACATTTTTTGTGCCTTCCAGTGTATGAAACTTGGCTTTTTTGTTAGAACGATATTCTAAAGTATCAAGGTCTAATGTTAGGATTTCTTTACGTCCTTCTGCATTTACAGTCTTCTTATAAAATCCTTGACCTGTTTTGGACCCTAACCATTTGTTTTCCATCATCGTATTGATGAAATCAGGTAAATCGAAGAGTTCTTTACGCTCATCTTTAGGACAGTTCTCTGCAATACCGTTTGCCACGTGCACCAGCGTATCTAATCCTACAACATCTACAGTTCTAAACGTAGCACTCTTAGGACGTCCAATAACAGGTCCCGTTAATTTATCTACTTCTTCTACAGTCATACCCATATCCTTAACGGTATGGAATAAGGACATAATGGAGAAGATACCGATACGGTTTCCTATAAAGGCTGGTGTATCTTTAGCTACGACAGAAGTTTTTCCTAAAAATTGCTCCCCATAGTTATTTAAGAAATCAAGTACGGCTTGGTCTGTTTTAGGACCTGGTATGATTTCGAATAATTTTAAATATCGTGCTGGATTAAAGAAGTGCGTCCCACAGAAGTGCTTCTGAAAATCTTCACTGCGTCCTTCACTCATAAACTGTATAGGAATACCTGAAGTATTTGAAGTAATGAGGGTTCCTGGGGTTCTGTGCTTTTCTAAGTTTTCAAAAACTTGCTTTTTGATATCTAGTCTTTCTACTACAACTTCGATGATCCAGTCTACATCTTTTACCTTCGCAATATCATCCTCAAGGTTACCTGTGGTTATCCTTTTCGCGAAAGCTTGATTATAAATAGGAGAGGGCTTGCTTTTGAGGGCTGCAGTAAGTGCATCATTTACCATACGGTTGCGAACAGCGGTATCCTTAAGCGTAAGGCTTTTTGCTTCTTCCTTAGCAGTAAGCTCGCGAGGTACAATATCTAATAATAAGACATCTACACCTATGTTTGCAAAATGGCAAGCAATCCCACTTCCCATAATACCACTACCGATGACGGCTACTTTATTTATTCTACGTTTTGCCATTATTTAAGTGTCGTTTCTACTTGGTTATATATTTTTTTATTCTGTATTAAGTCATTAATCGTCTCAATAACTTCATAAAAATGGTTTATTTTTTCTTCAGAAATATCTGCTCGTACGGCATCATTAAAGCGTATCACACGATCCTTAGAATAGTCTCTTTTTTCAAGACCAAATTCTGTAAGATGGATTAATACACCGCGTCCGTCTGCAGGGTTAGGTTTACGTTCTATAAGACCACGCTCTTCCATAGCTTTAAGTGTACGTGATAGGGAAGTGGCTTCCATTCCCATACGGGGACCTAATGCAGTAGAGGGTGTTCCTTTTTCTGGATCAATACTTAATAGTGCAAATCCGGTAGCCATAGTAGTATCAAACTGCGCGGCTTGCTCATTGTACATTTTCATAACCGCCTGCCAGGTGGCGCGTAAACAGTAGTCTATCGTTTTATCTTTCATTTATATTGTTTTCTAAAGGCTTGTAAATATACAAAATTTATTATGCACGCATAGTAAATTGAAAAATATTTTGAATATAAAGTGGTGTATTGGTCTTGAGTTTCTTGTGCGATGCTGAAACTCCCGAAACTTCGGGGTAACATGACGAAAGCGTGGCCTTAGCATGACCTTGTTTACAGGTTACACATGTTGGATTATAATTTTTATTTCAATTTATAAAGTCGAAATACGTGATAAGGCACTAGAAAACCAGTGAAAATAAGAAGCTGTTCGCCCAAATAACGCAGATAATATAAAATCATAATATGGGTATTATTATTCCAGCCATCTGGTATAAAATCCCTATGTAAACTTGTAATTACAATAATAAAGCGCTCATTGAGAATAAGAAAGGAAAAAGCGGTAACTAATGCCAGTATAAAAACGATCCAATTATTTTTGTAAGTTTTTGGAAACCAAAATAATTGTAGGGATAGAGGGACCGTTACTATTTTAATCCAAAAGAAAGCTGATCCACTTCCAAGGAAATTTTCCTTTCTAAAAAAATGAGAATCATCCCAAGCTTGCTCTATGAGAAATGCTATTGCGACTATGAAATAGATTAATGCTACTACGCGAACTAACTTGCAAGAACTTTCTATAAGAAAAGAAACAATGGATTTAAGTTCAGGGCTAAAAAAGTAATAGGGTAATAGCACAAGAACAGTGATAAAGCCAAAACCAAAAAATAAGGCATCTGTTAGGTAATTATATAAGGGCATAAAATCTTCCATAGTTACCTGATTTTCCTTAAGGCCTCCTTTCGTACGGCTCTCTTTACTCTAAAGAACATGAATTTGATCC
>CAZXMY010000313.1:0-2966 GCA_964641325.1 uncultured Flavobacteriaceae bacterium
ATACACCTGGTCACGCCGATTTTGGAGGAGAAGTAGAGCGTGTACTTAATATGGCAGATGGTGTGTGCTTGCTGGTAGACGCCTTTGAAGGACCGATGCCACAAACACGTTTTGTACTGCAAAAAGCAATAGATTTAGGTCTTAAGCCTTGTGTGGTTATTAATAAAGTAGATAAAGAAAACTGTACGCCAGATGAGGTGCACGAGAAGGTATTTGATCTAATGTTTGAGTTAGGAGCAGAGGAGTGGCAATTGGATTTCCCTACGGTATATGGTAGTGCTAAGCATAACTGGATGTCTGATGATTGGAAGAACGAGACAGACTCCATAGAACCTTTATTGGAAATGGTGATGGAACATATCCCAGCTCCTAAAGTAGAAGAGGGAACACCTCAAATGTTAATCACATCTTTAGATTTCTCATCCTTTACAGGACGTATTGCGATAGGCCGTTTAAATAGAGGTGAACTTACAGAAAATATGCCGGTTTCTCTTGTAAAGCGTGATGGTACGATTAAGAAAACACGCATTAAAGAACTACATACTTTTGACGGTTTAGGCCGTAAAAAGGTAGCAAAAGTAGAAGCAGGTGATATTTGTGCCCTTGTAGGTTTAGAAGGTTTTGAAATAGGCGATACTGTAGGAGATTTAGAAAATCCAGAAGGTCTTGCCACGATTGCGATAGATGAGCCTACAATGAGTATGCTGTTTTCTATTAATGATTCTCCTTTCTTTGGAAAAGACGGAAAGTTTGTAACCTCACGTCATATAAAAGACCGTCTGACTAAGGAACTTGAGAAAAACTTAGCCCTTAGAGTAGAAGATACCAATAGTGCAGATAAGTTTATTGTATACGGTCGTGGTGTGATGCACCTCTCTGTATTAATAGAAACCATGCGCCGTGAAGGTTACGAATTACAAATAGGACAACCTCAGGTAATTATAAAAGAGATTGACGGTGTAAAATGTGAGCCTATAGAAGAGCTTACGATAGACCTTCCTGAACATGTGTCCGGAAAAGCCGTGGAGTTTGTTACCAAGCGTAAAGGAGAAATGCTCTCTATGGAAGCAAAGGGTGAACGTATGATTATTGAGTTCTTGGTGCCTTCTAGAGGGATTATTGGACTTCGTAATCAGTTGTTAACTGCTACTGCAGGTGAGGCGATTATGGCACACCGTTTTAAAGAATATCAACCCCTTAAAGGAGATATTCCTGGGCGTATTAATGGATCTCTTGTCTCTATGGAAAACGGGAATGCCATTCCTTATTCTATTGATAAACTCCAGGATCGCGGCAAATTCTTTGTCGATCCAGGAGAAGATATTTACGAGGGACAAGTTATTGGAGAAAATAGTCGTCAAGATGATATGACGGTTAATATTACCAAGACTAAGAAACTCTCAAACGTACGTTCTTCTGGAGCAGATGACAAGGCAAAGATTGTACCTGCTATCAAGTTTTCATTGGAAGAAGCCCTAGAATATATTCAAGAAGATGAGTATGTTGAGGTGACTCCTAATCATTTAAGACTGCGTAAAGTACTTCTTAAAGAGGTAGAACGTAAAAGAGGGAAGGCAATATAAGTAGCTATTGCTGCTTCGAATTCCCGTTGGATCGGATTCTTTCAAGTTCGCTTTCGCGAAAGCAAGCCTATTAGGCCTGTCGGCAGGTAGATTTGTGACCGTTATCCTTTGGAGAGAGAAGTGAAAAACGGCATGTAACATTATGCTCTTAACGTTCGATAGCGTTACGTTTTAGGCTATCACGGGACATCTTTTAGAAGTTATTTTAGTTTATAAAACCTGTGCTCATCACAGACTTCACCATTTTTAATAACAGCATTCTTGAAGATTCCTTCCTTTTGATATCCGTTTTTTTCTAGGACTTTCATCGAAGCGGTATTAAATTCGAATACACCGGTATAGATCCGGTGTAAATCAAGTTTATCAAAACCGTATGTGGTGATTAACGCTAATGCTTTGGTGGCAATACCTTGACCCCAAAAGGGTTCTCCAATCCAATATCCTATTTCTGCCGATTTTTGATATACATCCTTTTGTATTGCCAGTCCTATTACTCCACAAAGTGCTCCTTGGTACTCTATGCCAAAAGTTTGTTTTGGGTCTTCTGCTAGGGTTAGATTTACAAAAAAATCAGCATCGCTTTCCTTGTATGGAAAGGGAATATAATCCCTTAGATTATCCCATATCTTTTTGTTATTAGCCAGTTTTGACAATTGGCCTGCATCTGATTCTTTTAAGGATCGTATTCTAATTTTTTCTTCCAATTTCGGGTTTTGAGCAGGTTTATGTTTGGTCTATTAGAGACTAAAGTAGTGAATACAAATTGAATGGAAGTACTGTGAGCTTAGAAGTTAGGGATGGTTAATAATACCTCAAACATTGGCTTATTTTAAATAGCTATTTACAGGAATTAAGTTGTATTCTGGTGAGGCTTCAAAAAAGACATTGAGTAAGTTCATATGACCGGCGCCATAGATGACTAGAATTCTATCTTCTGCCGTTGCATCAATACGTTGGATATTTCTAAATATTCTTAGGTTACGATTAAACCACCAAGATGTAACGTAATCTGGCCCAAACTGTTTATAATCTTCTGTTTCATACTTAAAAACGCCTATTAAATAATCTCCTAAGCCTTTTTTTACATATTCTTCGGAGTTCATTTTCTTAAGCTCGGCGAGAATCCCTTTAGATTTAAATAGTGTTTTTTCATCCTTAAAGGAATATAACAAAGAGTCCGGATTTGTATAGAAATACTCTATAAATCTGTTTTTAGAAATAGTATCTGTACCCTCTGTTATCTTTTTCGTTTCTTCATAATCACTTCCCCAAGCATCTGTGCAATATAGTTGGTTCAATCCTAGCATTTTTGCAAGCCTAAATCCTATTTGCTGTTCTTCACTGCGGCTTAAACTATGTTTGCCGTTTAAGTAAGCATTATAC
>CAZXMY010000314.1:0-2965 GCA_964641325.1 uncultured Flavobacteriaceae bacterium
ATCGATACGCTTGGCATTGACCTCTTCAATTACATGCAAATCTTGAACTCCAAACGATTCGCAACTGCGTAGCACCGCACTGGTATTATGAAGCTGATATACATCCTCCACCGCCACGGTAATATGACGCGTACGCTCCTGCAATACCGTATCAAAAAGAGCGCGACGTCTTTCGGTTAGGAAAGTCTGTAAATACGCTAATACTCCGTGATCCATAGGTCTTGATTGTGAGGTAAAGATAAGGTTTAGATGAGATTGATGAATGATGATTGGAGGTTTTTGGAAGTTGGAAGTTGGAAGCTCGAAGCTGGGAGTTGGGAGTTTGAAATGGGAAGTGGGAAGATTGGAGACTAACGATTGAAGATTTTTGATTTTTGATGTTGGGAATCTCTACTCTATTCTTTACTCTTTATTCCATACTCTCTACTCCATACTCTCATCTCTCTACGCTATACTCTATACGCTCTGCCCCTAAACTTCGTACTTTTAACCTATGAAACAAAACATAGTCGTACTTACAGGAGCTGGCATAAGTGCCGAAAGTGGTCTTAAAACGTTTAGAGATGCAAACGGTCTTTGGGAAGGTCACGATGTGATGCAAGTCGCTTCGCCACATGGGTGGCAGGCCGATCAGGAGTTGGTATTAGAATTTTACAATCAACGGCGTAGGCAATTGCTCGAAGTACAGCCTAATGCAGCGCACAAAGCTTTAGTAAATCTAGAAACTGAGTATACGGTACACATTGTCACCCAAAATGTAGATGATTTACACGAGCGTGCGGGTAACAGTAAAGTGATGCATTTGCATGGCGAACTCTTTAAAGTACGCTGTACGCATAACGAAACGGATGTACAGGAATGGAAAAAGGACCTCGTCACCGGCGACCTGTCTAAAGAAGGGTATCAGTTACGACCTCATATTGTTTGGTTTGGAGAAATGGTGCCTTTATTAGAACCTGCCGCCACTTTAGTAAGTCAGGCCGATCATATTCTCATTATCGGAACTTCTATGCAAGTCTATCCTGCAGCTGGGTTGATTGATTATGCCCACGAAAAAGCAAATATCTATTTTATTGATCCGCGGCCTTCTGTGCAACCTAAAGAAAAGCTTCACATTTTTGCCGAAAAGGCCACAACAGGGGTTCCTAAAGTAGTCCAGATGTTAATGGGTGCTAACGACTAAGGTGGTAAGTGTTGACTGTTTGAAGTTTGGAGTTGGAAGTTAGAAGCTGGAAGTTGGAAGTTGGATGTTGGAACTCTATAATCTATGTTCTCTTTTCTTTTTTCTCTTCTCTATACTCTATACTCCATACTCTATATTCTAAAATCTAAAATCCTTAATCAAAAATCCTACTGCGCTTGTAATTGCCCTTGATACTGCAAACGAGCTGCATTTACCCATTGGATAAGCTCTTTGATTTGCTGATCGCTTAATTTCGCTTCAGCGTGGGTCCATGTATACTCATTTAAGGGCATCTCCCCTTTTTCTACCTCTTCTGCAACTTCTTCCAGTTTGTGGTCTTTACGCTTTACAGAATAGCTACTCCACTCAGAAAAATTAAGATGTTCTGTTCCTTCTTCAACGTGATCTGCAAGCCAGTACGAAACCGGAGCGATATTGTTGTACCAAGGATAGCGAGTTTGATTACTATGGCAATCATAGCAAGCCGATTGTAAGGTAGCCTGCACCGAAGCTGTAGGTTTTGTTTCTGCCAGAAAAGGAGCCAGAGAGTCATAACCTCCTTCATTTTTATCTGGACGAATAAACTGCATAACCACAAATACCACTAATGCGAGTACCAAAAACCTTTTAATCCACTTCATTTTTTATATTTTAGATAGTCAAATGTAAAAAATAAAGTGACACAACAGGAACTCTACGAGCATTTAAACTACGTAAATCACAGCCGTGAGAAACGCGCCTATTATGCGCAGCTCGTATTGGATAATCCTATCCTTTTTCCTCACGCATTGGATATCCTCTTTATGGTGGATGACCCACGTTCCAATCGTGCCGGATGGTTGTGTGAGTTTGTCTGCAAGCAAGACCTGAGTATTCTCCTTCCCTATCTGGATGTGTTTACAGAAAAAATGAACACCGTATATCAGGACTCTGCTTTACGACCTGTGGCAAAAATCACCGAATATCTCACGCTATCCTATTACAAAATACAAGACCCGCTTACGCGAAAAAATCTCAGTCGCACTCACAAAGAGCGACTCGTAGAAGCGGGTTTTGACTGGATGATTACCGAGCAAAAAGTAGCGGTAAAAGCGTATACGATGACGTCTTTATTTTGGTTAGGGACGGAAATAGACTGGGTTCATCCCGAATTGCATCGCATTATGGAAGATGATTATGCCTCGGGAAGTGCTGCCTATAAAGCCCGATGCAGGCATATGTTTGAGGCGATTAGGAAGTTTAGAAAGAAGGGGTAATTGGTCTTATCAGCTTTTAGTAATCTTACATTTATATTATTTTCATTTTTACTATTTACTGATTGTTAAGAATTTAGTTAATAACTAGTACTATTTGCTCATACTAAAATTGGATATATTCCATCTATTCGAAAAACTATCTTTCTAATAAAAAATATTTAATTTCATTATGAGTGACAAAAAATCAAGACCAAATCCGCCTAGACCAAATCCTCCAAAACCAAGACCTATATCACGCCCTGCAGAACCAAGAAATTATCCCAAGCCTGATGGTGGACAAAAAGGAACAGGTCCAAGAGAAAATAAATAATGTCAAAATCTAAATTATCTGAATACAAAGAAGATTATTATTTTTTCACGGGAAAGTTAAGCGATATTAACCGTCAAATAGCATTCGCAGGAATTGCTATTATTTGGATTTTTAAAAAAATGGATGGTAACTCTATTAGTCTTGATCAAGACCTAATACTACCTGCTGTTTATTTCGTTGTTAGCTTAGCTTTTGATATGATTCAATATATATATC
>CAZXMY010000315.1:0-2957 GCA_964641325.1 uncultured Flavobacteriaceae bacterium
TGTAAAAGATAGTTATAGTTTTACTACTACAGATAGGTATATAGAAGCAGCAAATAATGATTCCTTAGAAGGTGTTCGTATGGGATACATAAAAGCTTATATGAGTGATACAGTGTATATGCATACTATAGAACAATTAAAACAAACAAAAGCGACTCTTGTTGAAGTAGATATGGAAAGAGTAGCGATGCCAGGGTTTTTGTCAATACTTAATAAAGATATGGAGGCCGATCTAGTTGCGTATTACAATGCTAATGTTGCAACCACAATAGCTCATAGATCTATAGAAGAGCTTGTTACTTTTAATAAGAAAGACACCAGCTTGTACGTCCCTTATGGACAACAATTATTTGAAGGTATTTTAAAAGACTCCACAAGTAGTGAAGAATTGAAAGATATTAAAACCAACTTGATGGAAATTTCTAGAAATTATTTTAGCAAAGCACTCCATCCTGAAAACGACTCCAATAAGGTAGATGTCGTTTTATCTATTAATAATTTTGATGCAGGCTATGCAGCAGTGGCTCATTATCCAGCACTTACAATCCCTATGGGTTTTTCAGAAGAAGGTGAACCTAAAAATATTACACTTATTGTTCCTTCTAGAAAAGAAGGATTGCTATACCAAATAGGTGCAGGTATTGAAAAGAAATTACAAGCTAGAAAATTGCCTAAAGGATATGAATAGATATAATTTTATGTAAAGTTGTTAGGATTAATAGTCTCCCAAACGTCATTGTCTATAGGCTGAAAGTATAAAGAACTATCGACATCATAAGTTGTTTGAGTATCCTCTAGTTGCGAATCGAGTATTCCTATAGTTTCACTATCCTCTTGATAACAAGCCGTTATTACCAGAAGAAAGAGGTAAAGTGCCAGAATATTCGTGCGTATAGTATTTATTTGAGAGTTGGACTCAAAACTATAGAATAGGTTTAATTCATGGTATCTTTGTATTCCCAAACAAAGTAAGATGCGCACAAAAACTCTCAAAAAAAATACCATTAATGTAGTTACTCTAGGCTGCTCTAAGAATGTGTATGATAGCGAAGTGTTGATGGGGCAACTTAAGGCTAATGAGATGGATGTTGTACACGAAGAAGAAGGCAATATTGTAGTCATTAATACCTGTGGTTTTATAGACAATGCAAAAGAAGAATCTGTAAATACAATATTAGAATATGCCCGTCAGAAAGAAGAAGGTGCGATAGACAAGGTATTTGTTACCGGCTGTTTGAGTGAACGCTATAAGCCTGATTTACAAAAGGAAATCCCTAATGTAGATGCCTATTTTGGCACTACCGAGTTACCTGGATTATTAAAGGCATTAGGAGCAGATTACAAACACGAACTCATAGGAGAACGGCTTACGACAACTCCTAAAAATTATGCCTACCTAAAAATAGCCGAAGGCTGTGATCGCCCATGTTCTTTTTGTGCCATTCCTTTAATGCGTGGTAAGCATAAATCTAAGCCTATAGAACATCTTGTTATTGAGGCTCAAAAACTAGCGGCAAACGGCGTTTCAGAACTTATCCTAATTGCTCAAGACCTGACCTATTATGGTTTAGATCTCTATAAAAAGCGCAACCTTGCAGAGCTCCTTGAAGAGTTAGTAAAGGTAGATGGTATTGAGTGGATACGGCTTCATTATGCCTTTCCCACAGGATTCCCGATGGAAGTGCTAGAGGTTATGAAACGCGAGCCTAAGGTATGTAACTACCTAGATATTCCTTTACAGCATATTGCAGATGATATATTAAAATCGATGCGTCGTGGTACTACAATGGCTAAGACTAATGTGTTGTTAGAACGCTTTCGCGAAAGCGTACCCCAAATGACCATACGTACCACATTGATTGTGGGATATCCCGGAGAAACCCAAGAAGATTTCCAAACCTTGAAACAATGGGTAAAAGACCAACGGTTTGAAAGGCTTGGCTGTTTTACATACTCGCACGAGGAGAATACACACGCTTACAATCTGGAAGATGATGTGCCCGAAGAGGTAAAGATGCAGCGCGCTAATGAGATTATGGAAATCCAGTCTCAAATATCGTGGGAACTCAACCAGCAAAAAATAGGAAAGGAATTTAAGATTGTAGTGGATCGTAAGGAAGGAAATTATTTTGTAGGTCGTACAGAGTATGATAGCCCCGATGTAGATAATGAAGTGTTGATAGATGCTACAAAATATTACCTCAAAACAGGTGGTTATACTATGGTGAAAATTACCGAGGCAGAAGATTTTGATCTTTATGCCGAACCATTAGAAATACAAGAAAAGCCTGTGCCTATGCATGCGAAACGAAAGTGATAGTTATACGTATGTTTGCACTATCCTGTTTATAAATTCTTATGCTCTTAAAAGAGTTGTTGCGTCTCAAAAATATTATTTGCAATACCAGATATCTTGTCTTATAGAGAATTTAGTAATAACAATAAAGGAGGTTTGCTGGAAAAAATGACTGCTCTTTGATTGTCATTTCTTATATAAAGCTTTGTTAAAATAACAAATCAAAAAAATATTATGTTAAAAACTTTAATACCTTTGAGGCAAATTAACTATTAATAAAATAAAATCATGAAAAACCTAGTACTAATATTTTGCATAATGATTGCTGGAATTACTTCTGTAAATAGCCAAAGCCTGTATAGTGGTGATTGGGATGCAGATAGTTATTTTGTATCGTTTAAAGGATCTTGGAAAATTGAAAAAGAAGGAGATAAAACTTTCGTAGTAATGGGCGATAATTTTTCTACCAAAAAAGCGCCGGATTTAAAAATCTACTTGTCTAAATTAAATTTTAAAGATATAGATGCTGATAATGCAAGTAGTAGTGACACATCTGTTTTTGTGGCACAGTTAACTTCATACAAAGGCTCAGCAAAGTACTTAGTTCCTGCTGGAATAAATATTAGTGAGTATAAAACAATTCTAGTACATTGCCTAAAAT
>CAZXMY010000316.1:0-2945 GCA_964641325.1 uncultured Flavobacteriaceae bacterium
CTCTGTAAATCAGTAATCCCCAAGCAACTAAGAGCAAAGTACCTCCTAATGGAGTAATTAAGGCAATTTTAGTAAAATCAAAAGTCGTGAGGCTATTTGTAGCGAGACCGTAAATGGAACCAGCAAAAAAAATGACTCCTATTACTATTAACCAGCAAAGCATTTTTTTTGTTGACGAAGATAGCGGAAGCCCAGCTAATATAAGTAAGAGTAAAGCATGATACATTTGGTACTTTACGCCTGTTTCGAAAGTGGCTATGGCGTCTACATCTAGAGATTTTTCCAGACCATGAGCTCCAAAAGCGCCTATAAGCACACCCATAAACCCAAAAACACTACCAGCGATTAATAATTGTTTGTTCATAACATTTTCTTTATTGTAGGCAATCATTACCTACATTAGTAGATACAAATTTACAACCTAAAATGGCAAAAAGAACGGTCTTAGTAATAGGAGCTGGAAAATCTACTTCGCAACTCGTAAACTACTTTTTGGATAAATCTCAAGAAGAAAATCTTGAAGTTGTATTGGGAGATATTTCGATAGAAAACGCTCAGAAACTTGTCGCAAATCATGCTAACGGAATAGCCATTGCTTTGGATATTTTTAATAAAAACCAAAGAGAAGAGGCTATTAAAAAAGCAAGTATTGTAGTCTCTATGCTTCCGGCGCGTTTTCATATAGAGGTAGCTAGAGATTGTGTAAGGCACAACAAATCTATGGTTACGGCTTCCTACATCTCTAATGAAATGCAAGCCCTAGATCAACAAGTTAAAGAGAAAGGTCTTGTGTTTATGAATGAGATAGGCCTTGACCCCGGTATTGACCATATGAGTGCGATGCAAGTGATAGACCGCATACGGGATAAAGGCGGTAAAATGATGCTTTTTGAAAGTTTTACAGGCGGCCTTGTGGCTCCAGAAAGTGATACTAATTTATGGAACTATAAATTTACCTGGAATCCTCGTAATGTAGTACTTGCAGGTCAAGGCGGTGCAGCAGAGTTTATACAAGAGGGATCCTACAAATACATTCCTTACCAGCGCCTTTTTAGAAGAACAGAATTTCTTCAAGTAGAAGGTTATGGTCGTTTTGAGGGATATGCAAATCGCAATAGCCTTAAATATCGTTCAGTATATGGACTCGATGATATTCCTACACTGTATCGCGGTACATTAAGAAGAGTAGGTTTTTCTAAAGCTTGGCATATTTTTGTTATGATGGGAATGACAGATGATAGTTATCAATTACAGGAAACAGAAATGATGAGCTATCGCGATTTTGTAAATTTATTTTTACCCTATTCTCCTACAGATTCTGTGGAGCTCAAGCTACGCCATCATGTTAAAATAGATCAAGATGATGTCCTTTGGGACAAGCTTATAGAGTTAGATATCTTTAACGCGCAAAAGAAAATTGGTCTTAAAAATGCAACTCCAGCTCAATGTCTCCAGCGTATTTTAGAAGATAAATGGACACTTGCTCCTGAAGATAAGGATATGATTGTTATGTACCACAAGTTTGGATATGAATATAAGGGGCAACGCAAACAGATAGACGCTACTATGGTAAGTGTAGGTCAAGATCAAATCCACACAGCAATGGCAAAAACCGTAGGACTGCCGGTTGCTATTGCCACCTTACGTATTCTCAACAAAGAAATTACGTCACCTGGTGTACAGCTGCCTATCACAAGAGAAGTTTATGAGCCTATCCTAAAGGAGCTAGAAGACTACAATATCATTTTTAAAGAATATGAGGTGCCGTATCTAGGGTACAATCCTGATAACGTAGGCGGTTAGAATATCTAATCTAGCTTATTAAAGTTTGGTTTATAGTGTATTCCTAGGAGCAAAAGGATTACAATCTCTTATTATTTTACTAATTTAGGCTTTCAATCTAAAAGCACACTTTCGTGAAAATAAAAAATGACGAACTTATTATAGATGGTATAGATAAAATTATCCTGCGTCAGCTCATGCAAGATGCGCGCAAGCCTATTCTGGAAATTGCGCGTAAGGTGGGCATCTCTGGCGCAGCAATACATCAGCGACTCCGTAAATTAGAAAAATCTGGATTGCTTGCTGGATCTAAATTTATCGTAGACCCTAAAGTGTTAGGTTATCGCACTATGGCATTTGTAGGTATTTATCTAGAAAGAGCCGCAAATAATGCAAGAGCGGTACGACAATTAGAAGATATTCCTGAAGTTATAGAGTGCCACTATACCACTGGAAATTGGTCTGTTCTCATTAAAATTCTATGCAAGAATAATGAAGATTTAATGAACCTACTAAACAAAAAAATTCAAGCCATAGATGGTGTTTCCCGCACAGAAACCTTTATCTCCTTAGATCAACAGATAGATAGACAAATAAAAATTTGAAAGCAGCACTATTACTTCTTTCCGTCTATCTTTTGTTAGGTTCTCATATCATCTATGCTCAATTAGAACAATACAACTATACTGGAGTACAAACCTTTGAGAGTGGTGACTTCACCTCTTATTACTTAGATTTTGAATTCTTTAATGAAAACATACAAGGGAGAGCTTTTATTGATTATGGCGGACCTGATGAGACGCTTTATTATATAAAAGGCACTTATAATAAGCAAACAGAAATCTTGCAATTTAGAGCTTCGTTTCTGGTTTGGACAAAATCTAATATACCCCAAAAGGATGATTGTATACTTCGCTTTCGCGGAAAAGTAAAAAACCTAAAAACCGTGAAAGCTTTTAGCGGTCCATATACGAGTAAGCATACTACTGGAGAATCCTGTTCTCAAGGGTTGTTAATTCTGTCAAGAGTATTTAAGGATACTTCAGTATCTGAAATAGAAACAGAAGAAATTACATCCACTACAACCTCTAAAGAGACTATAGAAACTAAACCTCAATCGCAACCTGAAGTTATTACAAAAGTTATCCAACCAACTCCTGCAA
>CAZXMY010000317.1:0-2917 GCA_964641325.1 uncultured Flavobacteriaceae bacterium
TTGTTTGCCAAAAACATCATGATGGATTTTTTGCTGCGCTATGCTTAACCAGCAAGTGTTCAATACAAAAAGTAAAAAATATATTCTCATCAAGGGAAAGATGAAATGATCTATAGTAAGCAAGATAGGGATTCTTTATAAACAAGAAAAAACCAGATGGGTACATCCAGATTATGGTTTATTCAATGTCTAATCTTACATACTGTCTTGTAAGATAGAGGAAAGGGTGATATTGCAGCATCCTTTACTCGTCTCAAATCACTTTTTTAAATACAAACAGCCGTATTGATAATCAATTACTCCTTTTCCTAAGTTTAAGATATCTGCGCCCAGAATGCCGTGAACGGGCTGCGCTTTATGGTTTTCTAAGGCTGTGTTTACGTGTATTAGGTCAAAAAGAACAATGTCTATTTGCTCTCTTTTCCAACTACTTATTTTTACAGAATTATTTGTGGATAGTCTGGTAACCATATCTGTGGCTCCAGCGCCTGCAGCCAGGACTTCACTATTTTGACTACTAAGGTTGAAATAATCTGCAAATTCTAAGCCTATACAGGAGCTAGAAGCTCCTGTATCCAAAATAAAAGAGCCTTTTATACCATTTATAGTAGCCTCAAATTCAAGATGATTGGTAGGCGTTGTGTTTAACTTAATACGCGTGTATCCTTTTTCTAGTAAAAATTGTCTTAGACTCGCCATAGCTTTGCAAAAGTAAGAAAGTGAGATGGGTTTTGCTTTCGCGAAAGCGTAATACCCACTATTTTTGCATCATGCAATTTATAGACACCCATACCCATTTATATAGTGAGGCTTTTGACGAAGACCAACACGAGATGATACAACGTGCCTTAGATGCGGGAGTACATACGTTTTATATTCCGGCCATAGATTCTGCATATACAGAGCGAATGTATACCTTAGAAAAGGCATATCCAGAACACATGCATCTTATGATGGGATTGCACCCCACGCACGTAAAGCCGGAGAGTTTTGAGGCAGAAATGGCTCACCTACGAGAACAGCTAGAAAAACGATCATTTGTGGCGATAGGAGAAATAGGTGTCGACTTGTATTGGGATAAAACTACCTTAGCGCTGCAACAACAGGTTTTTAAGACTCAAATACAACTAGCAAAACAGTACCGGCTTCCTATTGTAATTCATTGTAGGGATGCTTTTGATGCCGTTTTTGAAGTTTTAGAATCAGAAAAAGGACCAGATTTATATGGTATTTTTCATTGCTTTACAGGAACAAAAGAGCAAGCCCTTAAAGCTATAGGTTATAATATGAAATTAGGAATTGGAGGTGTGGTTACATTTAAAAATGGAAAGATCGATCAATTTCTGGCCGAGATTCCATTGGAACACATTGTTTTAGAAACAGACGCACCTTATTTAAGTCCAACGCCTTATAGAGGAAAACGCAATGAGAGTAGTTATCTTGTGCTTGTGGCAGAGAAGCTAGCGACGCTGTATACTATGAGTTTGGACGAGATTGCACGGCGTACTTCTCTAAATGCGCGAGAGGTTTTTGGACATAACTCCTAGAATTTTTGCACATTTGCTCAGAAATATCTCCAATATATAAGTGAGTTCAGCAATAGATCATATTAGACCTTATCACGATAACGAAGTTCATCAGGCACTTAAACATGCTAGTAAACATCCTTATTTTAGGGTGCTATTACAATTTACTTTTCCAGAAAAGAATGATCAGGAGATAGAAGAAATTCTTGACAGTTGTCACTCTATTTTTGATTTTCAAACACGAGTCATTTATAAATCTGCTCGTAATTTATTACTCAAGAGTAGTGATGGATTTAGTTATTCGGGCTTTGATAAGCTAGATAATAATACATCTTATTTATTTATATCTAATCATAGAGATATCGTTTTAGATACTTCTTTACTTAATGTTTCCTTATATGACCATAATAAGGTCATGACAGCCAGCGCTATAGGAGATAATCTTGTTGAAAAAGATTTTTTAATGGAGTTGTCTAAGCTTAATCGTAATTTTTTAGTGAGGCGCGGATTACCACCTCGCGAAATGTTAAGTAGTTCTAAGTTGCTCTCTCATTATATTAAGGATTTACATACTCAGGGCAGATCAATATGGATTGCACAAGGTGAGGGTCGCACTAAGGATGGCAATGACCAGACGCAACAGGGTGTTCTTAAAATGCTTGCCATAGCAAAAGGCGTTGCCACTACGTCCAGTTATTTTAGATCTCTTCGTATTGTTCCAGTGAGTATATCTTATGAGTACGATCCTACAGATATACTAAAGGTTCCTGAGCTAATTGCTAAGCAAAAGGACCTTCCTTATGTAAAAACGCCTAATGAAGATTTTAATAGTATCCTCAAAGGTGCTCTAGGTTTTAAGAAGAGAATTCATATTGCTGTTACGCCGCTTGAGGATCACGAATATAATGTGCTTGACGAGAAAGGTAGTGAAAATGAACGTTTGCAAGCTTTCGCGAAAGCGTTAGACAAAAAAATACACACCCATTATAAACTATGGCCTTCTAATTACATTGCCTTTGATAAATTGCATAATGTTACTAAATATGAAGCGCATTATGATGCGCACGAGCTGCGGCAGTTTGATAGAAGATTAGAACGCCGCGTAGATACTAATAACGAAATGGCTATCGTAAGCTTTCTTAAAATGTATGCCACTCCTGTAATTAACGCCGAAAGATATGAGCAACAAGCCTAAAATACTCCTTATTTATACCGGCGGTACTATTGGAATGGTCAAGGACTATAAAACCGGAGCGCTTAAGGCATTTAACTTTGATAAGTTGCTTAAAAATATTCCAGAACTACGTTTATTAGATTGTGAGATACGTACAGCTTCTTTTACAGATCCTATAGATTCTTCTAATATGAACCCTAAGTATTGGGTAGAGTTG
>CAZXMY010000318.1:0-2911 GCA_964641325.1 uncultured Flavobacteriaceae bacterium
TTTAGAGCCAATCAATTTGTGGCCCTTAATGACGGATCCACAATCAAGAATTTGCAGTGTGTGGTAGATTTTGAAAATACTGATGAAGCTTTACTAAAGCGTGTTACCGTTGGCGCTGCTGTGATAATAACCGGTACATTAGAAGAGAGTCAAGGAGGCGGACAGCGTGTAGAGATTAAGGTAAAAACAATAGAAATTGCTGGAGATGCAGATCCCGAAGAATTAAAACTCACCATACTTTCTCCTAAGAGACATAGCTTAGAGAAGTTAAGAGAACAAGCCCATTTGAGAGTACGTACTAATACTTTTGGAGCGATTATGAGAATGCGTTCTAAACTCTCTTTTGCGATCCATCAATATTTTAATGAACGTGGTTTTTATCAAGCCCATACACCTATAATAACGGGAAGCGATGCCGAAGGTGCTGGAGAGATGTTTCAGGTAACGGGGCTTGACCTTAATAACCCACCTAAAACAGAAGATGGCGCTATAGATTACTCCAAAGACTTTTTTGGGAAAGAGACCAATCTTACCGTTTCTGGACAACTAGAAGCTGAGACTTATGCTTTAGGACTAGGGAAGGTTTATACGTTTGGACCGACCTTTAGAGCAGAAAACAGCAATACCTCTAGGCACCTTGCAGAGTTCTGGATGATCGAGCCCGAAGTAGCTTTTATAGATCTAGATGGCAATATGGATCTTGCCGAAGATTTTATCAAATATGTAATAAACTATGTATTGGAGAATTGCCAAGACGATCTTGAGTTTTTAGAAAACAGATTGATTCAAGAAGACAAGCAAAAACCGCAGGCAGAACGTGCCTCTATGAGCTTACGTGATAAACTTAAGTTTGTGGTTGAGAATAACTTTAAGAGAGTTAGTTATACAGAGGCCATTGATATCTTGCGCAACAGTAAGCCTAATAAAAAGAAAAAGTTTAAATATCCTATTAACGAATGGGGAGCAGATTTACAAAGTGAGCATGAACGTTATCTTGTAGAGAAGCACTTTGAATGTCCTGTAATCTTATTTGATTATCCGGCTAATATTAAAGCCTTTTATATGCGTCTTAATGAAGATGGCAAAACGGTACGTGCTATGGATATCCTTTTTCCGGGAATTGGAGAGATTGTAGGAGGTTCACAACGTGAAGAGCGCTTGGATGTACTTAAAGAAAAGATGGCGGCATTAGATATTCCAGAAGAAGAGCTATGGTGGTATCTGGACACGCGTAAGTTTGGCACGTGTGTGCATAGTGGTTTTGGCCTTGGCTTTGAAAGACTCGTTCTTTTTGCTACAGGGATGGGTAATATAAGAGATGTTATCCCTTATCCTCGTTTCCCAGGTCACGCAGAGTTTTGATTTTAGCTGTGGGCTGTTGGCCTTTAGTTGTTAGCCTTTAGGTATTAGCATATAGTAATTGGAGGCAATCGAGTGATTCTTGCGTAGCGAGAATTGTATCGAGATGGATTTGTAGCTCTTAGCCTTTAGCTATTAGGTATTAGCATATAGTAATTAGAGGCAATCGAGTGATTCTTGCGAAGCGAGAATTGTAGCGAGATAACGACTAGCTGATCAACATACTGACCTACCAAAATACTGATATACTAACAGTCCAACATACCACAATACCACCTTCCACAAAACCTCCTTAAAAAAAGGGTCATTTACCGCTTTTTTAAGACAAGAGGTATTTGTAAATTAATTATTGACTACTTTTAGAATTCAATTAACTAAAAATAGAACTATTTATGAAACAATTAAAAATGACGGCACTCTTGTGCCTTGCTGTGTTCGCTTTCATTTCCTGTAATGAGGGGAATAATCCAACAGTAACAACTGCAATGGAAGCACCCATTCCTCCTCCAACCAACATAATTTCTGTCGAACAAGCCGACAATTATTATAAAAATTATGAAGGAACTAGAGTCCCTATAATAGAAGAAGGAGTAAATGCGGCTTATCCAGGATTAACCAACCCATTTAAAACGTCTCGCTTTGTAACTGTAGACTTTGCTCAAATGGCAGAATATATTGAGTTTATAGAGCAAGAGTCCAAAGATGCTGGTGTTACTCCTAATGGTTTACGAATTTATTTTGCAGCCACAGATGGAATCAAAGGAACACCTGGTAAAGAGACTTTTTTTATGAACCCAGTGGTAAATTTCAAAGGAGTAAAAGGTGATATTTCTTATGCCATAGCTACGGATGCTACAGGCAAGAAAACGGCTGTAACTGTAGGAAGTATTATTGACAGTACAGAGAGTCCTATTTCTGGCGCTAACCTATTACTTCAAGGCGGAAATACACAGAGTTTGGCCTTTAATAGAGGAACTTTCCCTCCTCCACCCCATCCCGGTGACGCTAATGACTATCATTAATAAAAATTTATAGCATTGAGTACATTAGAAATACTCTTTTATTTGGCAGAATTAATGGCAGCTATATTCGCTGCCGTTTTTTATAAAAAGTACGCACAAAGTAAAGTCCTAAAATGGATATTACCTTATCTATGGTATATTGTAATCCATGAGTTTGTTTCCTATATTCTAATTATTAAAAAAGGATGGCTACAATTCCAATTAGCCAACCTTTACACTTTTATTACGGTCTTGTTTATGCTCTGGTTGATTTATAAGAAAATAGAAAATAGAAATCATAAGATTTTTATCAAGATCGTAGGATTACTATTTGTAGTTCTAGCCATAACAGAATTCTATATTAGAGGCTTTGCAGATTCCTGGCAACTAACAGATACCACAGGTTCGTTGCTAGTTATTTTATCTTTTACATTGTATTGTATTCATTTATTCTCAACCAAAGAAAATATTAGTCTAACAAGAGATTTGTTTACATATATTATTTTAGGCTTCACTATATACTTTGTGGCATCTCCCATTATTTATATGAC
>CAZXMY010000319.1:0-2898 GCA_964641325.1 uncultured Flavobacteriaceae bacterium
AGATTATCAAACAGCCATGCTCGCTACGATGGAAAATGAGCTATCGCCAGAAGAATTTAAAGTTAAAAAACAAGCCTTTGTAGAACAAATGCAGGCATATGACTCTCCTGTATTAATGGCTTTACTAATGTTTGTAACGGTTATGATAATGGGATTTATTTATTCCTTAATTTCAGGTCTAATACCTCAAAAAAGATAATATGCAATATCAAGCTACGACTACTCAAGAATATATCGAACAATTACCAGAAGATCGAAAAGCCCCTGTTTCGCAAATTATGCAAATACTAAAAGAGAATCTTCCGGAGGGATTTGAAGAAGGGATGCTTTATAAAATGCCAGCCTTTTTTGTGCCTCATTCTTTATATCCGGATGGATATCATTGCAATCCAAAAGACCCTTTGCCATTTATTAATGTGGCTTCTCAAAAGAATTTTGTGGCATTGTATCATATGGGGTTATATGCAAAAAAGGAACTATATGATTGGTTTGTAACCGAGTATCCCAAGCATAGTAAATATAAATTGGATATGGGTAAGAGTTGTATACGCTTCAAGAAAATAGAAGATATACCTTATGATCTAATTAAAGAATTATCTGGTAGAATGACCCAAGAAGAGTGGATTGAGATCTATGAATCTGCTATCAAGAAGTAAACATAGTATTTCCGCGAAGGCGGAAATCTTATTAAAATAGAACATATTAAGTGTTGGGTGGATGAGATTTCCGCCTTCACGGAAATTAAATAAATATGAAAAGAGTAACAGGCATAGGTGGAATGTTCTTTAAGAGTGAAGATCCAGATGCACAAAAGGAATGGTATAAAAAGCACTTAGGAATACCTACAGATCAGTATGGATGGACATTCTGGTGGCGCGATGAGAACGGGAACAAATGCTCTACACAATGGAGCCCTATGAACGAAGACACGAAGTATTTTTCTCCTAGCAAAAAACAGTTCATGTTTAATTTTAGGGTAGAAAATTTAAAGGAACTTTTAAAAGTGCTAGAGGCAGAAGGAGTAACTATTGTAGGGGAAGTAGAAGAATATTCTTATGGAAAATTTGGATGGATACTGGACCCCGAAGGCAATAAGATTGAACTTTGGGAACCTATAGATAGTGCTTTTGAGTAAATGTAAAATCTAAAATATTTTTTCGTAGATTTATAGTCTAACCATTTAAATACGATTACAATGAGTGAAGAAAGTCTAGGAGACGAATTAAAAGACAAAGCATCAGCAGCAGCAGATAAGGCAAAAGAGGTTGCCTCAGATGTGGCAGATGATGTAAAAGAAGGGGCTCAAAAAGCAGCAGATGCTGCAAAAGAAGCTGCTTCAGACATTAAAGAAGAATGGAATAAAGCGACTAATAGTGGTGAAAACAAGAAGATGTTAGCTGGATTGTTGGCTATTTTCTTGGGAGCTTTTGGAGTGCATAAGTTTATTTTAGGATATAAGAAAGAGGGGATTATTATGCTCGTGATCTCTATTGTTGGGATTGTATTGTCCTGTATAGGAGTTGGAGTTTTTATAGTTTGGGGAGTAGGTCTAATAGGTTTGATTGAAGGGATTATGTATCTCACAAAATCAGACGAAGAATTTTATAATACGTATCAGGCAGGAAGTAAGCCCTGGTTCTAAAAATATAAAGGCCTGGCTTTAGCTGGGCTTTTTTGTTAAATATTTAATCGTAATATTGCGATATTACTTATTTTAGTTATCTTTGTATTAAAACCTGTAAGCATGGGCGTAACAAAAAGACATATACATTCTATCAAGGCTAATCAGATGGCAGATCTGGCAAAAGTGTTATCTAATCCTGCTCGTGTGGCCATTCTTGAATATATAGGAGACTGTGATGGTTGTCTATGTCAAGATATAGCAGATAAGATTAGGCTCTCGCAACCTACAACTTCTCAGCATCTTGCGGTTATCAAAAAAGCAGGGATCTTAAAAAGTCAGTTTAAAGGAAGAGCGCAATACTATAGCATTGATTTGAGAAAATGGGAGAAATTACAAACGGTCTTTCATGACTTTTTTGAGATAACCCGGCAGAAATGTTGCTAGATGAGCACGCCCACCTTACATAAAGCATACGACAGTACTTTATTCGAACAAGATGGACATTCTCTAATAGCATTATTAGCAAATTCCCTTGAGGATTCTGTTAAGGAGCGGCGGGAGAAGGTTACGAATTGGGTAGATCCAGAAGATGAGTATTCGTTCTGGAAATCCTTTGAACTTTATAATCATAGCACTCAAGATCTTTTTGACACCGTTCTGTCACGTTCTATTCACACACATCATCCTAAATATATTGGCCATCAAGTTGCGCCTACGGTTCCGGTTTCGGCCCTGGCGACTTTGGTAAGTGCTCAATTGAATAATGGGATGGCGATTTATGAAATGGGACAAGCAAGTACCGCTATAGAAAAGCTGGTAATTAAAAAATTTACAACTGCCATAGGTTGGAAGGAAGGAGATGGATTTCTCACCTCTGGTGGTACACTTGCCAATCTCACTGGACTGCTTGCGGCTCGAAAGGCAAAAGCACCAAGTGATGTGTGGAATGATGGACACCAAGACAAGCTTGCTGTTATGGTTTCTGCAGAGGCGCATTACTGTGTTGACAGAGCTGCACGCATTATGGGATTGGGTGATACAGGCATTATACACGTCCCGGTAGACGAGCACTATAAGATGAGAGCAGATCTACTCGAAAAATATTATAGTAAAGCGGTTTCCGACGGTTTGGAAATAATTGCTGTGGTTGGGAGTGCTCCAAGTACAAGTACGGGAATTCATGATGATCTGGTGGAAGTTTCCGCTTTCGCGAAAGCAAAAAACATCTGGTTTCACGTAGACGCAGCTCACGGAGGAGCTGCTATATTCTCTAC
>CAZXMY010000320.1:0-2867 GCA_964641325.1 uncultured Flavobacteriaceae bacterium
ATCTTAGGTTTCACAATCGCATTATGACACATAATTTTCATAAGGAGTTGTGCGATAAGTTTGGTTTAAAAGGGATTCATCTGGAAGAAGCAAAATGGCGTGAGCAAGGAGCGCGCTTGCAAGAGTATGTGTCGGCTTTCGCCAAAGCAAATAAAACAGTATCCAGTTCGTATCACGAACCAGATGATCTTGAAGCGCAACAAGTGGCATTTGCGTATACCATTTTAAGTCCCGTTTTTGCCGCTATTTCTAAAAGCGAAATGCAAGGCCGCGGTTTTGATGTAAGGCATATCAACAAGTTTGTTGTGGGAATGGGAGGCATTAATGCGAAGACCACACCAGAAGCGGTACGCTTAGGTTTTAAAGGAGTAGGTGCTTTAGGAGGTGTATGGAATGCTGAGAAACCTGTTGGAGCATTTAGGGAGATGAAGGACGCTTTCGCGAAAGCATCCCTTTAAGCTTTGTTATATTTGTAATATGGCAAAACGAGGCTCAGAAAAAAACACCAAGAATAAAGCAAAGCATGCCAAACTTATGGATTGCAAGAAGAAGAAAGAGCGCGAGAAAAAAGAGGCTACGAAGGCAAAGCTTGCCGCATTAAAGGAAAAGATGAAGGAACTTAAGGATAAGCAATAAGGCGAGTAACATCTTCCCGTTAAAATCGTCTTAAAAAAAGAGGCTAGGCAACCATCTGTTACTTTTAAACGTCTCTTAAAGAAATATCCATCTTATGACATCATTAATCAAGTACATTATTGCATTACTTATTAGTCTAACTGTAATCAACTTTGCTCAAGGGCAAACAACACAGGAAGACTCTCAAACTTTTTCGGCTAAGGTTCTGGATGCAAAGACACAAGAGCCTATTCCTTTGCAACGGTACAAACTGCAAAAAATAAAGGAACTATAACCAACAAAGAAGGGGTGTTCTCTGTAATTTTAGAAGAGAATAGGCCAGAAAATGATTCTATTTTCATTTCCTCAATGGGGTATGGTAAAAAAGGGATTCTTCCTAGTATGGTAGTAGACGGAGTTGTATTACTCAAAGCCGAAACAAACGAACTAGATAGCGTGTTTCTAACAAATAATCCATTAGAACCGGAAGAGGTAATAGAACGAGTTAAGGAAAATATAGCTACAAATTACCCCAATTCGTTAACCCAAAAGAAGATCTTTTTTAGACAGTCATTGCACAACACTATGAATAAAATGGATGTAGAGACTAAAAAATCTACTATAAAAGAGTTAGATAAGGAGCTTATAGATAGCGTGGTCAATTTAATTCCAAGAAAATCCGATTATTATAGCGAATCTGTTGCTACTCTTTCTGGTAATTATAGTAAACAAAAACTTAATGTAGAAAGAGCTGCAAAACTATATGATAAAAACAAAGATGTCTCTGCAGATGGACTAGGTAAGCGCCTTGAAAAGATTTTTAAAGAAAACGTTAAGCCCGATTCGTATTTGAAAATTAAGTCAGGTTTGTTTGGAACAAAAGTAGCACTGGACGAAATAGATACTGATGAAACTGCAGAAGTAGAAGAAGAAGGTGGAAGTCCAGTACAAGTAAAAGTAGGTGAAGACCCTACAACTCAAGACATCACTAGCGGTGTAAAAGAAGATATTAATGAACTGTATGCAGCGCTATTCTTTCAGGAAGATGCAAAGCTAGATATTTTGGATAAATCGAGCAGGTACAAGTTTGACATCACTGGTTTCGTAACTATAGATGACGCTGTAAATTATGTAATCACTTTCGAACCTAAAGGAAGTAAGGATTTTGCAGGTACCATGTATGTGAATACAGAGGATTATGCGGTAATGCGTCTGGAATATGCAAATGTAAAAAAGTTGTACGGGATCAAACTTTTAGGTATAAGCTACAGGGAAACGATTAACCGCGGTAAATGCCTCTTTGCTAAAGATGAAAATGGTGGGTACTCATTGCGTTTTATGGAGTTGGAAGAAGGAGTTCAGTTTGGAGTAGATAGACCTTTGAAAGTGATTGAGAAGAACAAAAATGTAAAAGGACGACGTAAACAAAACGAGCTTTCGCTTAATATTGATATGAGCACCTTAGCGTTAACCAAGGCAGAGTTTGTAGTATTTGATTCTTCAGTAATAGACGAATCGAATTATTCAAATGCCACAGAAAGTACAGAGGCTGTAGCTACCTATCTACCTGCGTATGATTCTAATTTCTGGAAGGATTATACCATTATGGAGCCTAATGCCGCCATAAGAGCTTTTAAAGTAGAGTAGTAGTAAATAGTTGAGATCTATAATCTGTATTTTTGATTTTGGTTCACGCTCTTACTGAGATGAAGCTAAAAATATATTCTTAAATTTCGGACCATGAAACTACCCTATTACGCCGTTATTTTCACCTCCAAGCAAACGAGCCAGACACGAGGTTATAAACAAGCCGCACAACTTATGGAAGAACTGGCACAAGAAATGCCTGGTTATTTAGGAATAGAAGGAGCGAGGAATGCGGAAGGGGATAAACAAGGAATTACCGTCTCCTATTGGGAAACATTAGAAGATATAGCCCGCTGGAAAGCACAGGCAGAACATCAAGGAGCGCAACGTATGGGCAAACAGGAATGGTACGATAGTTATACCGTGCGCATTTGTAAAGTAGAGCGGGAATATTCTTTTGAGAAATAGGGTTTTTAGGGCGCGATTCTAACATCTTACGCTTTCGCGAAAGCGAGCCTGCGAAATTCACAACCAAAGGGAGAATATGCGGGTAAAGCGCTATCTCACTATGAGTTTATGGCTTGTGCTATTTCCGTTTAGCGAGGTTGTTTCCAAAACATACATTCCTGCAGCGAGGTCCAAAGCGAGTTCTATATTTCTGGAAT
>CAZXMY010000321.1:0-2865 GCA_964641325.1 uncultured Flavobacteriaceae bacterium
ATTCCATAGTAGATGTTGCACGTCCAGAAGATAATGTTCTTAATGTTGTTACATATCCAAACATTTCTGAAAGTGGCACTGTAGCTTTTACAGTTTTTGCACCAGCTCTATCTCCCATATCACTTACTTGACCGCGACGACGGTTAAGATCTCCTACAATATCACCCATATTCTCTTCAGGAGTAATAACCTCAAGCTTCATAATAGGCTCCATAATTACTGCCTTCGCAGCCTTTGCAGCGTTTTTAAATCCAAGTTTTGCAGCAAGCTCGAATGAAAGTTGATCAGAATCCACATCGTGGTAAGATCCGTCAGTCAACGTAACTTTCATCGCATCTACCTCATATCCTGCTAGCGGTCCATTAACCATAGCCATCTTGAATCCTTTCTCCACTGAAGGAACAAATTCCTTAGGCACATTACCTCCTTTTATAACGGACTCAAACTGAAGACCTACTTGACCTTCTTCTGCTGGCTCTAGTGTAAATACAATATCTGCAAATTTACCACGTCCACCAGATTGCTTCTTATACGTCTCTCTATGCTCTGCTCTTGCCGTAATAGCCTCTTTATACTCAACCTGCGGTTGACCTTGAGAAACTTCTACCTTAAACTCACGCTTAAGACGATCCACAATAATATCTAAGTGAAGCTCTCCCATTCCAGAAATAATAGTCTGTCCTGAAGCTTCGTCTGTTTTTACTTGGAAGGTTGGATCTTCTTCTGCCAACTTAGCAAGCGCCATACCCAACTTATCTACATCTGCCTTTGTTTTAGGCTCAACAGCAATACCAATTACTGGATCTGGAAAGTCCATAGATTCCAGTATGATAGGATGCTTCTCTGCAGACATAGTGTCTCCAGTTTTTATATCCTTAAACCCGACAGCTGCTCCAATATCTCCTGCCTCGATAAAATCGATAGCATTTTGCTTATTTGAGTGCATCTGGTAGATACGTGATATACGTTCTTTCTTACCTGAACGGTTATTAAGAATATATGATCCAGCGTCTAGTCTACCTGAATAGGCACGGAAGAATGCTAATCGCCCTACAAAAGGATCTGTAGCAATCTTAAATGCAAGAGCTGCAAATGGCTCTTTTACATCTGGCTTTCGAAGGATTTCGTTTCCTGTATCCGGATCCGTACCAACTATACCTTCTTTATCCGTAGGAGAAGGTAAATAACGACATACTGCATCAAGAAGGAATTGCACCCCTTTATTTTTAAATGCAGATCCACACACCATTGGAATAATAGACATATCCATTACTGCAGCGCGAAGTGCAGCATGCACTTCATCCTCTGTAATAGAGTCTTCATCTTCCATAAATTTTTCCAGAAGGTTCTCATCATATCCAGCCACTTCTTCTATAAGAAGTGCACGATATTTACGAGCTTCTTCCTTCATATCTTCAGGAATATCAATAATATCAAAGGTTGATCCTTGCGTCTCATCATGCCATACAATAGCACGATTCTTAACTAGATCAATAATTCCTTTAAAGTCTGCCTCATCCCCAATGTTTAATACAATAGGCACAGCATTAGACTTCAACATATCTTTAACCTGCTGACACACACCAAGGAAATTAGACCCTTGACGGTCCATTTTATTTACAAAACCGATACGCGGCACTTTGTAATTATCTGCTAGTCTCCAGTTAGTTTCAGATTGTGGCTCTACACCATCTACTGCACTAAATAAAAATACCAGACCATCAAGTACACGTAATGAACGATTTACCTCTACAGTAAAATCTACGTGACCAGGAGTATCAATAATATTAAAATGATATCCTTTTGTATCTGCTGTTTTTTGTCCATTCTCTAATGGAAAGTTCCAAGTACAGGTTGTTGCTGCTGAAGTAATAGTAATACCTCTTTCCTGTTCTTGCTCCATCCAGTCCATAGTAGCAGCGCCATCATGTACCTCACCTATTTTGTGGCTTACTCCTGTGTAATATAATATACGCTCAGTCGTAGTGGTTTTTCCAGCATCAATGTGCGCTGCAATACCAATATTTCTCGTAAATTTTAAATCTCTTCCCATTTCTAATTAGAATCTAAAGTGTGAGAATGCTTTATTTGCTTCTGCCATCTTGTGCGTATCCGTACGCTTCTTAACAGCTGCTCCTTCTTCTTTTGAGGCTGCAAGTATCTCTGCAGCAAGCTTAGAAGCCATTGATTTTTCGTTTCTTTTTCTTGCATATCCAATCAACCACTTCATAGCAGTAGAGATCTTACGATCTGGACGAATTTGCATAGGGATTTGGAAGGTTGCACCTCCTACACGACGGCTACGAACCTCTACGTGTGGCATTACATTAGATAACGCATCTTTCCACGTTTCTAAAGCTGTTTTCTCGTCGTCTGTTTTCTTTTCTTCTACGATATCTATTGCATCGTAAAAAACTTTAAAAGCAACCGATTTTTTTCCATCCCACATCATCATATTAACGAATCTAGTCACTAATTGATCATTAAAGCGTGGATCCGGCAAAAGCGGTCTCTTTTTGGCCTGTCTTTTTCTCATTTCTTCTCTTTAAAAGTGTTTTTTAAATTACTTTTTGGGGCGTTTTGCACCATACTTAGATCTTCCTTGTAGTCTTCCTTGAACACCTGCGGTATCCAAAGCTCCACGTACAATGTGATATCTAACTCCTGGCAAATCTTTTACCCTTCCGCCTCTTACCAATACTATCGAGTGCTCCTGTAGATTGTGACCTTCACCTCCGATGTATGCATTCACCTCTTTACCATTTGTCAGACGTACACGCGCTACTTTACGCATTGCTGAATTTGGTTTTTTAGGTGTAGTCGTGTAAACACGAGTACATACGCCGCGGCGTTGTGGGCACGAAT
>CAZXMY010000322.1:0-2859 GCA_964641325.1 uncultured Flavobacteriaceae bacterium
CTGTTAGTCCAGTGGTTACTCCTGCTAAACTACAAGAATTTAGAAGCCAGACGCAAGATGTTCTTATCGAAGAAAAAATATTAAATTATATCGCATCTATCGTAGTAAAAACGCGTACGCATCCACATCTTTATTTAGGCGGTTCACCTAGAGCATCTTTAGCCATTATGAATGCTGCTAAGGCATTTGCTGCCATATCGGGAAGAGATTTTGTGATACCAGAAGATGTAAAAAGAGCAGTTACTCCAGTATTGAGACATCGTTTGATTGTCTCTCCAGAACGTGAGATGGAGGGAATGACAACGGAGCAAGTAATTGATATGATTGTACAATCGGTAGAGATCCCTAGATAAATTGGCATTTATTAGATTCATAAAATCCCTTTATGTAAACACGCGCTTGTTTTACATACTTGCCATAATAATGACACTATTGCTGTTATCTAATTGGTTTAACGGCCTATTCCCTATAGGCTTGCTATCCCTTCTTGGACTTTCTGTTCTCATTCTCATGGATATAATCTCTTTATGGCGCGGTAAAGATAGAATTCAAGCTAAGCGCTTATTGCCAGAAAAATTTTCTAATAGCGATCAAAACGAATTGCCTATAAGTGTAAGGAATACTTATCCTTTTCCTATCACAGCAGAAATTATTGAAGAAATTCCAGTACAGTTTCAGAAGCGGGATTTCGCAAAGACGCTTAGCATTGCTGCCAAAGAAGATGCCACTTTTGTATACCAACTAAGACCTTTAGAAAGAGGTGAATATGTTTTTGGTAAACTTAACGTTTATGTGAGTACACGTTTAAAACTGCTTAAAAGGCGCTATACCTTTGAAAAAGATCAGATGGTAAAAGTCTATCCTTCATTTGTGCAAATGAAAAAATATGCATTTCTAGCCATGGACAAAAGACTCACACTCTATGGCATGAAAAAAATACGTCGTATAGGACAAACGATGGAATTTGAGCAAATTAAAGATTATGTGCTTGGAGATGATGTACGTACCATAAACTGGAATGCCACAGCAAAAAGGGCTAGCCTAATGGTCAATCAATTTCAAGATGAAAAATCACAACCTATTTACAGCCTTATAGATGCGAGTCGTGCCATGAAGATGCCTTTTAATGGGCTTACCTTACTAGACTATGCCATAAACAGTACGCTGGCCTTTTCTAATATTGCACTCAAAAAAAAGGATAAAGTAGGAATAATCACCTTTGCAGAGAACATTAAAAATCATCTACCTGCAAGTAGTAAAAAAACACACCTAAGTACGATTCTGGAAGTCCTTTATAATATTAATACTAAGTTTTTAGATGGCGATTTTGGTACACTTTACAATCAAATAAAACGCAAAGTTACACAACGCAGCTTACTCCTATTGTATACTAACTTTGAGCATATAAATGCTATGGAACGACAAATGGGATATTTGAAAGCGCTTTCGCGAAAGCATATTCTGGTTGTTATCTTTTTCAAAAACACAGAGTTGGATGAGCTTATCACAACGCCAGCCAATGATATTCAAACTATTTACCACAAAACCATAGCGCAAAAATCAGATTACGATAAGAAAGTAATGGCGGCTACTTTAGAAAAATATGGTATACAAACCATACTCACAGCACCAGAAGATCTTACTGTAAATACGATTAATAAGTATCTAGAGATAAAGGCAAGGGGGATATTGTAAAGTAATCCAATTGTATGGTAAACCCTTTACTTATTTATATATTTGCCCTTTACTAAAATCACGACTATGTCGACTGCATTGAGAGCAATCTCACCTATTGATGGGCGTTACGCCTCAAAAACAGAAAGCCTAATCCCGTTCTTCTCAGAAGAAGCCCTTATAAAATATAGAGTTAAAGTGGAAGTGGAGTATTTTATAGCACTCTGTGAATTACCGCTTCCACAACTTGAAAATATAGATAAACATCATTATATCGCTTTACGCGAAATATATGCAGACTTCACTACAGAAGATGCGCAAGCCATAAAAGACATAGAACGTGTGACTAATCACGACGTAAAGGCAGTAGAGTATTTTATCAAAGAAAAATTTGATGCTTTAGGATTGCAAGAATACAAAGAGTTCATTCATTTTGGATTGACCTCTCAAGATATCAATAACACAGCAATTCCTATGAGTCTAAAGGATGCTGTAAACAGCACCTATATCCCTTTACTTTTAGAAGTAGTAGATCATTTACGTCAATTTGTAGATGAATGGGCTGCTATACCTTTACTTGCACGAACGCACGGCCAACCGGCCTCTCCTACTCGTTTAGGAAAAGAAATTCAAGTTTTTGTAACGCGTATAGAAGAACAACTCAATTTGCTTAATGATATCCCAAGCGCAGCCAAGTTTGGTGGAGCCACAGGAAATTTTAACGCACACAAAGTCGCGTATCCAAATATCGATTGGAAATCCTTTGGCAATAGCTTCGTACAAGAAACTCTAAAATTACATCACTCTTTCCCTACCACTCAAATTGAGCATTATGATCATATGGCGGCTTTGTTTGATGGTTTAAAAAGAATTAATACCATTGCCATAGACCTTAATAGAGATATGTGGACTTATATCTCCATGGATTACTTCAAGCAAAAAATCAAAAAAGGAGAAGTGGGCTCTAGTGCTATGCCGCATAAAGTAAATCCCATAGATTTCGAAAATAGCGAAGGTAATTTAGGGATTGCAAATGCCGTATTTGAGCATCTAGCTTCAAAACTGCCTATATCGAGATTACAACGTGATCTTACGGACAGTACAGTTTTACGTAATATAGGCGTACCCATAGGACATACACTTATCGGAATGCAATCCACTCTTAAAGGCCTAAATAAATTACTC
>CAZXMY010000323.1:0-2849 GCA_964641325.1 uncultured Flavobacteriaceae bacterium
ATCCTATGCTTGTCCAAACTAGTGACAAGTATGTTATGCGGGATAGTTATTTTGTAAAGAAGGGAAAATCTTTTAAGCGATTAAAATTTAAAAAGTCTGCCATTTTAAAATCGGTAGGTAATAAAAGTAAGGCACTAGAAAAGTATGCTAGTGAAAACGGATTGAGTTTTAAAAATGAGGCAGAACTAGAAAAGATAATTGCTCATTACGGAACATTATAAGAAATACAAAACCATAAAAAAAGGAACCTCAAGGTTCCTTTTTTTATGGTTAATAATTTTGAATAACTACAATTTTTATTGCCCGTATTTTAAATTATTTTTGTCTAACTATTTTAAGGAAAACAAACCAATAATTAAAATAAACTATGAACTATACAAATAAACGTCCAGCTCTTATATTACTTGCAGATGGCACTATGTTTCACGGCAAAGCTGTGGGTGATAAGGAAGGTACCTCTTTTGGTGAAGTTTGTTTTAATACAGGTATGACTGGATATCAAGAGATATTCACAGATCCTTCTTATTTTGGACAGCTTATGGTGGCTACAAACGCTCATATTGGAAATTATGGTGCAACAGATGAAGAAATAGAATCTGATACGGTAAAGATTGCAGGACTTATATGCAGAAACTTTAGCTACATACATTCAAGACAAAATGCCCAAGAGTCTTTAGAAGAATTTATGGATAGAAATAAGCTATTTGCTATTTCTGATGTAGATACGAGAGCTTTAGTAAGTTATATACGAGATAATGGAGCTATGAATGCAGTAATTTCTACAGAAGTAGATAATATAGAAGGACTTAAAGCTCAATTAGCAAAAGTGCCTTCTATGCAAGGCTTAGAGCTTGCTTCAAAAGTATCTACTAAAGAACCATATTATTATGGAGATGAGAATGCCTCTATAAAGATTGCGGCTCTTGATATTGGTGTTAAACGTAATATATTAAGACATTTTGCAAAGCGAGGAGCTTATGTAAAGGTGTTTCCTTATGACACAAGTTATAGCGCTATGGCTGCTTGGAATCCAGATGGATTCTTCCTTTCTAACGGCCCTGGAGATCCAGAACCATTAGATAATGCGATACAAGTAGCAAAAGATATATTAAAGGAAGATCATCCTCTTTTTGGTATTTGCTTAGGACATCAAGTAATTGCACTGGCAAATGGAATTTCTACTTACAAAATGCATAATGGTCACAGAGGTATCAATCACCCTGTAAAAAATATGCTTACGGGAAAGGGAGAAATTACATCTCAAAATCATGGCTTTGCGATTAACAGAGAAGAGACCGAGGCAAATAAGAATATAGAGATTACCCATGTGCATCTTAACGATCATACAGTAGCAGGCATTAAAGTAAAAGATAAAAACTGTTTCTCTGTACAATATCACCCAGAGGCAAGTCCAGGTCCTAATGACGCCACTTATCTTTTTGATCAGTTTATTGAGAACATTCAGAAAGTAACAGTATAATCTTAAAATACTTTAATAAGGGATAATGCTTTCGCGAAAACGTTATAGCCGTTTATAACCATATCTTAAGCCCTAAAAAAGGGTTTAGCCGTATCTTGTCATCATAAAAAAAATATCCAACTATGAGTATTATAATTGACATTCATGCAAGACAAATATTAGATTCTAGAGGCAATCCCACTGTGGAGGTAGATGTATATACAGAAAACGGGTTTATGGGCCGAGCAGCCGTTCCGTCAGGAGCATCTACAGGAGAACATGAGGCTGTAGAATTAAGAGATGGAGGAAATGCTTTTATGGGCAAAGGTGTAAGTACCGCAGTAAATAATGTGAACACTGCTATCGCAGAGGAACTCCTGGGAACTTCAGTTTTTCAGCAAGGTCATATAGATCAGACCATGATTGACTTGGATGGGACAAAAAATAAATCTAAGCTAGGAGCAAATGCAATTCTGGGTGTTTCCTTAGCTTGTGCAAAAGCTGCCGCCGCAGAACTTAATTTGCCATTATATAGATATGTAGGAGGCGTAAGCGCAAATACACTGCCGTTGCCTATGATGAATATTATAAATGGAGGGTCGCATAGTGATGCCCCTATTGCATTTCAAGAGTTTATGGTAATGCCAGTTAAAGCAAAGGATTTTTCCCAAGCCATGCAAATGGGTACAGAGATATTTCATAACCTTAAGAAAGTACTCCATGACCGTAATTTAAGTACAGCAGTGGGAGATGAAGGAGGTTTCGCTCCAGCACTGGAAGGAACTGAAGATGCTTTGGACAGTATTAAACTAGCCGTAGAGAAAGCTGGATATTCCTGGGGAGATGAAGTGATGATTGCATTAGATTGTGCCGCAGCAGAGTTTTATGAAGGAGGTAAGTACGATTACTCTAAATTTGAGGGTAGTACAGGAAAAATACGGTCTAGTGAAGAACAAGCAGACTATCTGGCAGAATTAGCAGCAAACTATCCTATTATATCTATAGAAGATGGTATGGATGAGAACGACTGGGAAGGTTGGAAATATTTAACAGATAAAATAGGAGATAAAGTGCAACTCGTAGGCGATGATTTATTTGTAACTAATGTAGAGCGCCTATCAAGAGGAATTAATGAAGGTATAGCCAATTCTATACTTATTAAAGTTAACCAAATAGGAACACTTACAGAAACCATTGCAGCTGTAAATATGGCTCATAATGCTGGATATACTTCTGTTATGTCGCATAGATCTGGAGAGACAGAGGATAATACTATAGCTGATCTAGCCGTCGCTTTGAATACTGGGCAAATTAAAACGGGATCTGCGTCACGATCTGACCGCATGGCAAAGTACAACCAGTTATTACGCATAGAAGAGCAGTTAGGAAG
>CAZXMY010000324.1:0-2846 GCA_964641325.1 uncultured Flavobacteriaceae bacterium
TCATTGAGGTCTCCCATAGTTATAATCTTTGCATAAGGATCGTTACTTTGCAAACTATCAATCAATTTCATGTTGAGTTCTGCTGCGGCTATTCTTTTAGCACGACTTCTGGACTCACCGCCACTTCTAGAGGGCCAGTGATTTACAATTACATGAATTTTATCACCATCAAGTATCCCAGAAACTAGAAGTTGATCTCTTGTGTAGCGGCGTTTATCACGGTCTTCATTATCATAAATAATAAGCTCATGTTTACTTATGTTTGTTGGTTTGAATAAGCTTTTTTGATAAAGCAAAGCTACGTCAATCCCTCTTCTATCTGGAGAATCAAAGTGCGCAATACCGTAATCTTTAGGCAAGAGTATCGGGTCGTTTGCGAGCGCCTCTACGGTCTTTCTATTTTCTATCTCTGCAAGGCCTATGAGCGCTGGAGCATTGTTTGCAACCTCTTTTCCTACTTCGGCTATCACTCCAGCCATTTTCTTCACCTTGTCTTGGTAAATTTCCTCAGTCCAGTGGTCTTTACCATCAGGCGTTCTGTCATCATCAAAGGTTACGGGATCATTTTCTGTGTCAAACAGGTTTTCTACATTGTAAAATGCGATGGTGTGTACTTTATAGGTTTTTTCTGATTGCGCTTTCGCGAAAGCATAACAAAAACAAAGAACAGCAATAAAATAGTGTTTCATTTTTTTAACTAATATTAACTTTATGTAAAAAGAAAGGCATAAGCCGTGCCAAAGGTAGTCAATGTAAAGAAAAAGAGTACTTTTGCACAGCGAAATAACGGTTTCTTAATAAAACCTTAAATACATTTACTTTAATGAAGAACATTATATTAAAACTATTACTTGTTTTTGCTGCTTTGCCAGTGCTCGCTCAAACACAAGTGAAAGGGGTTGTAATAGACGGCATTACTTCTGAAGTGATACCAGATGTTATAATTTCTTTAGAAGGAACTACAGTTTCTACACAAACAAATGCAACGGGTGTATTTGTTATTAACAAAAATCTACCATTAGGAGATCAAATTCTCGTATTGTCAAAAAATGGGTTTGTGACAAAGCGTATGCCTATTGTTGTGAATGAGGGTCAAATTCTGGATATGGCAGAAATAAGTATGTCCTTTGATGTTGTTGAGGAACAACGTAACAGTAGCTTGATCACCCTTAATGACAATGACCTAAACGGTGATGATGATGATGGAAGTGCTAATGTTTCTGGTTTATTATCTGCCGGTCGTGACGTTTTTGCAAGTGCAGCCTCCTTTGACTGGAGTGCTACGTTTTTTAGACCAAGAGGTCTGGATAATGCAGATGGGAAAGTACTTATTAACGGTGTAGAAATGAACAAGCAGTTTAATGGTAGACCGCAGTGGGGTAACTGGGGTGGATTAAACGATGTACAGCGTAACAGAGAGTTTACACAGGGACTTAAAGCAAATGAGTATACATTTGGAGGACCAGGAGGAGTGACTAATTTTGTAATGAGAGCTTCTCAAGAACGTAAAGGTGGGCGTGTATCGTTTGCCTCTGCAAATAGATCCTATGAGGGTAGACTAATGGGAAGTTACCATACGGGACTAACGGAAGATGGTTGGGCTTTTAGCGTACTAGCCTCCAGAAGATTTGGGGATGAAGGATATGTAGACGGCACCCTTTATGATGCAAACTCTTTTTATGCATCTGTAGAAAAGAAGATTAATGACAAGCATAGTATCAATCTAACATCTTTCTTTACACCTAATCGTAGAGGTAGAAGTACTGCGATTACGCAAGAGGTTTTTGATCTTAAAGGACGTCAGTACAATCCTTTTTGGGGTTTCCAGAATGGTGAACAAAGAAATACAAGAACTAGAGAGATAGAGGAGCCAGTGATTATGCTCAATCACTATTGGACAGTTTCTGATAAGACAACGGTTAATACAAACCTCGCATATCAGTCTGGAACTATAAAGAATAGCCGTATTGATAATGGAAGATTACGTAATCCGGCACCAGATTATTATCAGTTACTACCTAGTTTTGCTTTGCAAGATCTAAATCCAACTTCATTTGATTTTCAGACGGCCTTTGTATTACAACAAGATTTTATAAATGATGGGCAGTTTGATTGGGAAAAGGCGTATGAAAGTAATATTAATTCTGCTGGCCCGCTTGCAGAAGGAAAAATTATTTTACAAAATGATGTTATAGAGGACACCCAATTAAGTGCCAATATTATTGTAAACTCTCAGATAACAGACAATATCGCAATTAATGGAAATGTGAGTTATCGCGGACTTTCTAGTGAAAATTATGCAGAGGTGGAAGATTTATTAGGTGCTCAAGGCTTTTTAGATATAGATAACTTTTCTGTAAGTGAGAGTCAAGATGGACAAGAAGGAGATCTTGCGCAAAGTGATGTGCGTAACCCTAATAGAGTAGTAACAGAAGGAGAACGCTATAAGTACAATTATGAAATTGATGCTAGCGTTGTCTCAGGTTTTGCACAAGCTCAGTTTGTTTATAGTAAGATCGACTTTTATGTCGGAGCTTCTTTTTCAAATACCACGTACCAGCGTAATGGTTTGTATGAGAATGGTAACTTCTTAGGGAATCTTTCTTTTGGAGAAAGTGAAGAATTAAGTTTTTCTAATGGAGGCTTTAAAGCTGGAGCTACCTATAAAGTAACGGGAAGACATTTAATTGATGTAAACGGGACATTCTTTACCCGTGCTCCTGGAATTAGAAGTAGTTTTAGTAATGCTCGACAAAATAATGATACAGTATTTGGGTTAGAGAGTGAAAAAGTACAATCTATTGATGCTAGTTATATTTTTAGAGCACCTTTGTTTAAGGCAAGAG
>CAZXMY010000325.1:0-2825 GCA_964641325.1 uncultured Flavobacteriaceae bacterium
AATTGGAACATATGAGTGTAAGATAGATGCAAAAGGCAGGCTCATGCTGCCTCAAGCATTTAAGAAGCAGCTCGCTCCAGTATTGCAAGATGGCTTTGTCCTCAAACGAGCCGTTTTTCAGAAATGCCTCGAACTCTACCCTATTGCAGAGTGGAATGTGCTTTCGCAAAAAGTGAATAAACTTAATCGCTTCAATAAAAAGAATGATGAGTTTATACGTCGTTTTAATGCTGGAGTAAAGCCTGTAGATATAGATGGTTCTGGTCGCATATTAATTTCCAAAGACCTTCATGCCTTTGCTGGGACAACAAAAGACATTGTAGTAAATGCAGCTATTAATGTGCTAGAAATATGGGATAAAGAGCTTTATGAGAAGGTAATAGATGATGCTGCTTTGGATTTTGCAGCATTAGCAGAAGAGGTGATGGGAGATCAAAATGATGAGACAGATGGAGTATCATAATCCTGTCTTATTGCATGAAACGGTAGATGGGCTTGCCATACAACCAGAAGGTGTTTATGTGGATGTAACCTTTGGCGGTGGTGGCCATTCTAGAGAAATACTAAAAAGACTTGGTGCAAAAGGGCGGCTTTTTGCTTTTGATCAAGACCAAGACGCTCATAAAAATGCATTAGATGATGATCGATTTATACTGGTGCCTGAGAATTTTAGATTTATAAAGCGCTTTTTGAGGTTTCATGGTGTAAAAAAAGTACACGGTATTCTAGGGGATTTTGGAGTTTCATCACATCAATTTAACGAGGCAGAAAGAGGGTTCTCTACACGTTTCGAAGCAAATTTAGATATGCGAATGAATCAAAATGATACGCTGTCTGCATATCACGTGGTGAATGAATATGGGGAAGAGGAGCTGAGGCAGGTGTTCTGGCAATATGGTGAATTGAGAAATGCGCCCAAACTCGCTCGATTAATTGTAGCCGCGAGAAAAAATGAAGCTGTTAAAACAAGTGTTCAATTAAAAGAAGTGCTAAAAACCGTTTTGCCTAAGCATAAAGAGAATAAAATCTTAGCTCAGATTTATCAGGCCATTCGTATTGAAGTAAATCAAGAAATAGAGGTGTTAAAGGAGTTCTTGCTGCAAACAGAAGGGTTATTACAGCCTACAGGAAGATTGAGTCTTATATCCTATCACTCATTGGAAGATCGTCTTGTAAAACGATATATAAGAAACGGCCTGTTTGAAGGAGAGCCAGAAAAAGATGTTTATGGCAATGTAGAAGTGCCCTTTAAAAAAGTAGGAAAACTTATTGTTCCAAGTTCAGAAGAGATTAAAGAGAATAATAGAGCGCGTAGCGCAAAATTGCGTATAGCTGAGAAGATATAATGAAGCAAAAAATAAATGACATACTTAAAGGGAAGTTTTTAGTAGACGAAGAGTCATTTAAGAATTGGCGCATGATTATTTTTCTATCTGTATTAGCCCTCATAATGATTGCCAGCTCACATCGTGCAGATGAGAAAGTTCATGAGATTGCAAAACTCAAAACAGATGTACAAGAATTGCGAAGTGAGTATGTGGCCGCGCGACTAGAACTGCGCAAGTTAAAAATGCTAAGTACTGTGACGCAGCAGCTTGCCTCTCGAGGGATTATTCCTTCTGATGCGCCACCCAAGAAGATTAAAGTAATACGTAAAAAACAAGAGTAAATTCTAGATGGCAACCACAGAGAAGAACATATTAAACCGATTGTATTTTGTAGCAGGATGTATGTTCATCTTCGCTATTCTCGTTGTGGTTAGGCTTGTAGATATTCAATTTTTTAAAGGAGACAAATACAGGCAACTTGCCGTTACCAGTACAGAAAAGGTTGTAACCATAGAGGCAACTAGAGGTAATCTATATGCAGGAGACGGAAGCTTGCTGGCTACCTCGGTAATAAAATACGATGTACGCTGGGATGCCATTTCTCCCAGCGAAGAAGATTTTAGTCAGAATATAGTGGCTTTAAGTCGAGGTCTGTCCGATCTTCTGGGTAATTCTCCAGCCTACTACGAGCAAAGACTACGTAAAGCTAGAGCTACAAAAAACAGATACCTTTTTATAGCTCGTAATCTTGATTACGGAGATTATGTCAAAATAAAATCTTTACCGCTTTTCAATAAAGGGCAGTACAAAGGAGGTATTATTCTAGAGGATCATACAGAAAGAGAACATCCATTAGATAAAATAGCTGAAAGAACCATTGGATATGAACGTAAAGATGAAAACGGCTATTATACTAGAGTAGGTCTTGAAGGTGCCTATGGCCATTATTTAAGGGGTAAAGAAGGTAAGCGTCTCAAGCAAAAAATTGCAAAAGGAGAGTGGAAGCCATTGGGCGTGGGAAATATAGTAGAGCCGCGTGATGGGTATGACGTAGTTTCCACTATAGATGTTAATATTCAGGATATCGCGCACAACGCACTGCTGTCTAGCTTAGAAAAATTTAAGGCCGATCACGGTTGTGTCGTGGTTATGGAGACTAAGACAGGTCAGGTAAAAGCCATTTCAAATTTAGGGCGCACTACAGAAGGTAAGTATTATGAAGATCGCAACTATGCGGTATACGAATCTCATGAGCCTGGATCTACCTTTAAATTGATGTCTATGGTCGCCGCCTTAGAGGATAAGGTGATAGACAGTAGTACGGTATATGATACAGAAAATGGACGTGTTAAATTTTATGATCGTACTGTAATAGATTCTAGAAGAGGTGGTTATGGAGAAATAAGTGCAGCTAAGGCTTTTGAGCTTAGTAGTAATACGGCTTTCGCCAAAATGATTAACGAAAACTACAAAGACAATCCAAAGAAATTTGTAAAA
>CAZXMY010000326.1:0-2808 GCA_964641325.1 uncultured Flavobacteriaceae bacterium
TCATTATCCAGCTTAAGTAAGGTCTCAAGTCCTTCAAAAAAATGTTCTTTAGGAAATTCAGGAATAGCAAGGCGAGACGAAGATTTATTAAAACGCTTCCAGTTTTCCTCAGGTCGAAATAACCACGTTTTCCCATTATCATCTTTAAAGGCTTTCATTCCTTCAAAAATGGCTTGGCCATAATGAAATACCTTTGCGCTAGGCTCAATTTGCATAGGACCATAAGGTACTATTTCTAGTTCCTGCCAAGCACCGTCTACATAATCACATTGCAACATGTGATCTGTAAACACAGACCCAAAAGCGAGATTATCAAAATCTACATTTTGTATTTTACTTTGAGGTCTTTTAGTTATCTTCATTATAATAAAATTCAGATTGCAAATTTAAGAATTTAACATTCTAGGGATGTTGATTAATTCATAATTTTGTCGAAAATTCCTATAAATAATCACAGTTATGAAAAATATCTTAGCAGTTCTAGTCCTATTGAGTGCATTTGTGAGTTGCAATCAAAGCTCAAGTCTAGATGGGAATAAGGGCGATACAGCTTTCGCGAAATCGAGTGTCCGAGATTCACGACCAGAGGGAGAGCAAAGCGGTAAAGCAAAAACCCAGCAAACTCCTTACCAGAGTTACGGTGCTAAAATTACTCCTGATGGCACCTCCAAAGTAACCCAAATTCAAGAAAAGTATGCTTCTTTAAAAGAGGGAGATACGGCTCTTGTGAAATTTGAAGCGCCCATAAATGCAGTGTGTAAAAGCAAAGGATGCTGGATGCGCCTGGACGCAGGTGAAGAAGAAGTCTTTGTGAAGTTTAAGGGCTATGGTTTTTTTGTGCCACTAGATGCAAATGGCGAAGCCATTGTAGAAGGTAAGGCTTATATAGAAGAAGTATCGGTTAATGAGCTGCGACATATGGCGCAAGATGCAGGAAAATCTCAGGATGAGATTGCTGCAATTACAGTTCCTAAACGTGAATATAGATTTATGGCAGATGGGGTTCTGATTAAAGGGAACTAATGAAAAGAGAAATCATTAACACGGGAGACGGGTCTAAAACCATCTATATCCCAGAGTGGAATGAACACTATCATAGTAAACACGGAGCTGTACAGGAAGCAAAGCACGTGTTTTTAGAAACAGGCTTACAGTATTACATAGATACGCGTGATGCTAATAATAGGGAACCTATTGCTATTTTGGAGATGGGTTTTGGTACAGGCCTTAATGCACTGCTTACTTTTTTTAAAGGGAAGGAGTTAGGACTGTCTATAGTCTATGAAGGTGTAGAAGCCTTCCCTATTTCTGCTCAGGAAATTGAGGCCATGGACTATGGATCTTTGCTTACCCATACCAATTCAGATATAGTGTATAACTTTTTACACGAAACCTCTTGGGAATTGGCTAATCCTATTTCTGATGAATTTGTGCTTAAAAAGCGCAAACAAGAGTTTGAGGATATTGCTGATGTAGACTGTTTTGATTTGATATATTTTGATGCTTTTGGTCCTCGAGTGCAACCCGATTTATGGACAGAAGCTATCTTTAGTAAAATGTACGTGGCTTTAAAGAAAAATGGAGTGCTTACAACCTATTGCGCTCAAGGTGCTGCTCGCAGAGCCATGCAAGCTGTTGGTTTTAAAGTAGAACGCCTGCCAGGACCTCCAGGTAAGCGGGAAATGTTGCGAGCAACCAAGGTTTAAAACACAGTATCCTCAGTTTTTGTAGTGAAGCGTTCTAAAAATTTCATGCCGCGATGACTATTTCCGTGTTTGTTAAGTGCAGGACTCCAAGTAACAATGGTATAGGAGTTAGGCAAAACAGCTACAATTCCGCCACCTACACCACTTTTGCCTGGTAAGCCTACTTTAAAGGCAAATTCGCCAGCTTCGTCATAAAAACCACAAGTCTGCATAATGGCATTGATGCGCTTGGCTTGATTAGGGCTTACAATTTCTTTTTGGGTGCCCAACTGTCTTCCTTGATTGGACAAAAAACCATACGTAAAGGCCAGCTGCTCACAGGTCATTTTTATGGAGCATAGATGGAAGTATAGATCGCTTACTACATCACAGTCATTCTCAATATTACCAAAAGATTTAATGAAATGTACCAAGGCATAATTGCGGTATCCTGTTGCCTTTTCTGAGGCTGCGATTTCTAGGGAATATTGTAAATCTGCGATGCCCGAAACGTCTCTAATATAGTCTAACAACGCCTCCTTAGGGTTTTTAAAAAGCGAACAAATAATGTCACAAACTACGATAGCACCAGCATTAATCAGAGGATTTCTAGGGATGCCATTTTCTGTTTCTAACTGTACTAAGGAGTTAAAGGCACTGCCAGAGGGCTCAAAATCCATACGTTCCCACAGTTTGTCTCCTATTTTAGAAAGTACAAGACTTAGAGAGAGTACTTTGGCGACACTCTGTATAGAAAAAGGAGTTTGTGCATCTCCAGAGTGATAGGTTGCACCATTTTTAGTAATGAGCGCGACCCCAAATTGGTTAGGGTCTACTTTAGCGAGTTCAGGTATGTATTGTGCCACAGCACCTTCATTCTTGAGGGTGCAAATTTCTTGATAGGTGCTTTCTAAAAGGTTTTGACAATCCATAGATGAGGTTTTCTAGACTCAAAGATAAAGATAAGCAATGCAGATGCGAGGGATATTTTTGGGATTAAACTAAAGCTTGGTCTATTAATTTGGAGAAATTTGTAAATAATCCAAATCCAATGATTTAGTAGTTACTAACGTTAAATATATGGCAAGTTGGGCAGAAAATAAGCAATTACTTTCGGTTTAGC
>CAZXMY010000327.1:0-2788 GCA_964641325.1 uncultured Flavobacteriaceae bacterium
TTTTATAGCAGGCTCTGTTTCATAATTCTCTAACAACCACCACATATAATACACTATATTCATTAAACCATTCACCTCATCAGAGTGTATCATACCCGTAATAAGCGACTCTGGTTCATCTATTTCATCTATATCTGGATTATCTGAAATTCGGACATAATAAATAGGCTGAGGATCAAAATTGGTCATGCCAGAACCAGGATTACCTTCTGTAAGCATACCCGAAGAGGAAGCGTTGGTCCTAAACGATATTAGATCTGGATACAAATTTTTCATACGATCCAATTCTATATAAAGCTCGTCTACTGTATAACAGCCCCCAAAAGGAGTATTAACATCATCCAAAAAACCACCCAATCGAAAATTTTGAGAAACCCAATTGACATCATCACAAGATTCTCTTTGAATAAAACTTTCAATGGTTTCGTTTCCAGTACTTAATGATTCTCTACTATTAATGGATTGTAATGCTTGATCCTTCATATTACGCAGTTCTTTCTGGGCTTGAACTCGCGTATCTCTTGTGCGTTGCGCATAAAATTCACTCAAATTTTCGATACTAATGGTGTAGTCAATATTAGCGGCATCTAAAAATGATAATTGATTAGCACTAACTTCTAAATGCAATATATTTTCATTTAAGTGAGCACCACAGTCCAAAGGAATGCCCATTATTTGTATCGCGTCTATTTGTTTCTCAGATATATTATCGATTATAATACGTTTGTAAATAGGAGGGTTTTGCTGGGTAAATGACACGGATGTACAAAGTATCAAGCAAAAAAAGATGGCTTTTTTCATTGATTAGATGTAGTTTGGTTAGTGCCTACAAATTAATAAAAATATTGTATATGGCTAATTGATAACTAACACTTTACATCTAATTTTACTTTATACTATTAGAATTATAGGATCCACCTATTACATTAAACACGGCGCAAGTTATTAGAAAGATTTAGGAAAATCTTTATTGTAATTTACAAGTAAAGCTACCATATAACTGTAGCTTTTCATCCCTTCGGGTTGATTGTTTGCCTTGAGATATCCCGAATAAAAATATTTAAAAAACGGTTCCAAGGGATTGTCCATTTCATCCCAAAAAGCCCTTGATTGCGCATAATTTTCTAGGATTCCAGGTCTTAATTGCTCCCTCAATTGAAGGCCTTTTTCTTCATCCCTGCGATATACATCATTAAGGCAATATCGAAGTGCAAAAATACTTCCCGAGTATTTAAAATAAACATCGTCATTATTTAATGTAGCCAGAACAGCTACAAAGTTTGCTTCATTTTCTTTTGCAAATCCTAGTTGGTGCGCCTGCTCGTGACAACTTATAACCGGCCATCTATGAGCAGGCACGAGTCCATTAACTTGCGCCTCATTTGTGATGGGATTAAGATACCCACTATATCCCATAATAGATAAAGGATAACTTAAAAGAGAGGTTTTTATACTTTTGGGAGGATAGTTCAATTTTGGAAATTGTCGTTTTATATTTTCATAACCGTTTAAAGTGGATTTGAACAAATCTGCTTTCGCGAAAGCGTGATACTCACCATCACTTCCTTTTGTCAATACTTCTACTGCCGTTGAATCATTGCTGGCCAATTGATCGTGCAGCGCATTGCTTTTATCAATTAACTTTTGAGTTAACGCGAGTAAGTCTTCTGTGGTATACTCGTGCGCTATGCCTAAAGATTGATGCAAGGGTAGCCTATAATAATTAAGACCCCAAAGCAAATGAAAAGAAAAATAAACAACCGAAGCAATGGCCAAAGTGCGTAACAAAAAAGCTTTCCAATGACGCGCTTTAGATTTTATAAACAGAAAGATAGCCCTTGCCATAAGAATTATTAAAACAGCATACATTATATCGCCAAAAGAGAAAGTCAACCACCCAAAAGCATACCTCATCATTTTAGAAACAAAAGGATATATCCCATTGCTATAATAGTCTTCTATCGCTTGCGGAAAGGAAGATAGAATGCGTACAATAATCATTTGTACTGGCAAAAGCAATACTAGAATAAGTAGGAATCTCTTGTTCTTCATAAAATATAAAAATAGGTAAAAACAAAGGCATTTTGACTTATGAGAATGCTAAAATTAGTAGTAATTTTTAGGTACACTTTTTGAGAAGTTATAAATAGAAAATAGTACATTAGTCCTACAGATGGAACTTACCCAAGAGTACATAGAAGCAGAAAATAAAGAGCTTACTAGGCAATACAAAAAATTGCTTCGTATTAGTTATCAGACCCTCACTAGGGAGGATAAGAAAATGATACGTAAAGCTTTTGAGATTGCACTAGATGCACACAAAGACCAGCGCCGTAAATCTGGAGAAGCGTATATCTTTCATCCTATGGCGGTGGCCCAAATCGTAGCTCAGGAGATTGGTCTTGATGCCACCTCAATCGCAGCCGCCTTACTCCATGATGTGGTAGAAGACACTCATTACACGCTTGTAGATTTAGAGCAACTTTTTGGAGAAGCCGTAGCACGCATTGTGGATGGACTTACAAAAATTTCTAACCTTAAAAAGGATAGAGACGTGTCCCTACAAGCAGAAAATTTTAGAAAAATGCTGCTTACTCTTAATGATGATCCGCGAGTAATTATCATTAAAATAGCAGACCGCTTGCATAATATGCAAACCATGGATGCTATGCGGCCGGATAAACAACGTAAGATTTCGAGTGAAACCTTATATATCTATGCTCCTCTTGCCCATAGAATGGGACTTTATAATATTAAAACGGAACTCGAAGACCTTAGTCTTAAGTAT
>CAZXMY010000328.1:0-2769 GCA_964641325.1 uncultured Flavobacteriaceae bacterium
ATGAATGTATCGTGGGTGCAATGGCATTTGTAAAAGCCGAAACAGTGTTTGAAGCCCGCCAGCTCATTGTGGGAAATCCAGCCAAAGCCATCAAAGAAGTCTCTGACGAGATGATCGAGTGGAAAACAGCCGGCACAAAATTGTACCAGCAATTGCCTAAAGATTGTTATGAGAGTTTAAAGGAGGTGCAACCCTTGCGAACCTTACCAAAAAACAGACCTGTTCAAGAAGATTTTTATCAAACCTTACAAGATCTTAAGAGGCTCTAAGTTTTTCAAATACAGGTATTAACAAAATCAAACGCCTTCGTTAATTTACTTATAATTCTATGTTAATTGATTGAGCCTTGCGAAAATTATTCGTCTAAAAGAGTGCAATTGAGTATTAATTTAAAACATAGAAATTATGAAAGTATTTATGAAAAAATTTCAAATGGGATTAAAAACAGCGTATTGTTTTATTTTAGAATTAGCAGACGGAGCTAGCTATGCACTTCATAGATAACTTACTTATTACAATGAACAATAATTAATGTAAATTTTATGAAAGCAAATGCTTAAAGGTGATAATGACTTCCGTTGTTATCACTTTTTTATTGTAAGAATGATAAGTCTAATTGATTGGTCTCTTTACTTGTGGACAGGGCTATATGACTCTGTACATTACCTAAATAAGGGAGTAAAGTAAGCTTAGTTACAATAAATTTTTCATAAGCCTCTATGTCTTGAACAACAAGCTTTAAGAGGTAGTCAAAATTTCCGCTCACGCGGTGGCACTCTATTACTTCAGGAAAATCATTAATCTCCTTCACAAATTTTTCCAGATAACTGCGCGTATGACCTTGTAGTGATATAGCAATAAAAACAGTTTGTTTTAATCCAATTTTCTTGGCATTAATACGTGCATTATATCCTTCTATTACCCCTTCTTTTTCTAATTTCTTGATACGCTCAAAAACAGGAGTTGTAGATTTTCCTAGGGCAGCGGCAAGCTTTTTTACCGTTTGATTAGAATCCTTTTGAAGAAGTTTGAGTAAGTGTAAATCTGTAGCATCTAAGCGCATAAATAGAATGTTATTCTTAATACTTCCAAAGATATAAATATTAATAGAATAAAAATTGATATTAGATTTAAATAATAGAATAAAATACCAAACTATTAGTCTATTAGAGGTATTTAACCTTTTTTAACGTAATCTGATGGTATATTTATCTGTCTAAATAAAAAAAGAATAGATGACAGTGCATCAGTTGGTTATGCCCAAAATGGGTGAAAGTATTACAGAAGGAACCATCTTAAATTGGTTAGTGGCTCCAGGTGATTCTTTTGATGAAGGAGATATCCTTCTAGAAGTAGCTACAGATAAAGTAGATAATGAAGTGCCAGCACCTTCTGCTGGAGTAATGATAGAACATCTTTTTGAATCCAATAGTGTTGTAGGAGTAGGTATTGCCATTGCCTCATATGAGGCTGTAGTAGCAGGAAAAGGAAGAAAAAAAGAAACTCCAAAGCAAGTTACAGCGTCTAAACCAATAAAAACACCTGCTAAAAAAGCACTACAAAAGACACCTTCTAAGATGACGATGGTAAGTAATAGTGATTCTTTTACTGTGTCTAACGGGAATGTATTCATAAGTCCGCTTATTAAAAGTATTGCAAAGCAACATCATATATCATATGAGGAGTTAGCTAGAATACCAGGTACAGGTAAAGAAGGTCGACTCCGTAAAAGTGATCTGATGCAGTATTTAGAAGAAGGTCGTCCTTTCCAGTTTGCACAACCAGTTGCGCAAGCAGATCCTACAGCTTATAGGATTCCGCAATTAAACCTTGATAAAGGAAAAGGAAAAATAGTAGAAATGGATCGTATGCGTCAGATGATTGCAGATCATATGGTGTATAGTAAACATACCAGTCCGCATGTAACAGCATATGTAGAGGCAGATTTAACAGAGATGGTTAATTGGCGTAACGCAAATAAAATTCCTTTTCAAGAAAAGCACGGTCAGAAACTAACGTTTACTCCTTTGTTTGTAGAAGCAGTGGCAAAGGCGGTAAAAGATTTTCCTATGATTAATGTATCTGTAGATGGTAAAAATATTATTGTTAAAGAGCATGTTAATATTGGAATGGCAACCGCATTGCCCTCAGGAAATCTTATTGTACCTGTAGTTAAGGATGCCGATAAGAAGAACCTATTAGAAATAGCATCAGAAGTTAATAGACTTTCTGCGCTTGCGCGCGAAAACAAACTAGGAGGTGATGATATTAAGGGAAGCACTTTTACCATTAGTAATGTTGGAACCTTTGGAAGTGTGATGGGAACCCCCATAATTAATCAACCAGAAGCCGCTATTCTTGCCACAGGAATTATAAAGAAACGAGCAGAAGTAATGGAACGCCCAGAAGGCGATACCATAGAGATTAGACAAATGATGTATCTCTCCTTAAGCTTTGATCATCGAATTGTAGACGGCTTTCTCGGAGGTAGTTTTTTGAGAAGAATAGCAGACAACCTTGAGCAGTTTGATACTGCCCGTAACATATAAAATAGACCTTATCTCGCTCCCTTTGGGAGAGATGTCTGAAGGACAGAGAGAGAAAAAGTAATCAACCACTATGAAAATAACAATAACAAAAACCAAAGCATCCACTCTCGATACTATCGATTTTGATAATATACCATTAGGACGCACATTTACAGATCATATGTTTATTATTTTAGATTTAAATGTTGATAATCCGGTCTTGACTTTTGATTTGGCTAAG
>CAZXMY010000329.1:0-2738 GCA_964641325.1 uncultured Flavobacteriaceae bacterium
TATTCAATTGTTTGGAGAGGGTTTTAGAGAAGCGCATAATGCTAGTGCAGATGCAGAAGCAACTACCCGTTGTTTCTTTGAGTTAATTAGAAATAGGGTGTTTACATTGGAGCAATTGGACGTACAGCCCGATTACTTCCAAAATTTTTCTCAAGAGAATCCACAATCTATTGAGTTTATAGGGCTGCGTCATATTAATCTTAAGGCTGCTTCAGATAAGATTAGAGTCTCACTTAATAAAGCAGAAGCACCGTTTATATCAAAGACTGAGATAGCAGATAACGAAGCACAATAGCTCAAGTAGAGTTCGCACATTTACATAATCATACACAGTTTTCTATATTACAGTCTACAGCAAATATTAAAAATCTTGTAGACGCTACTGCAAAGCATAATATGCAGGCAGTGGCAATGACAGATACTGGTAATATGATGGGTGCTTTTCATTTTGTAAAGGCAGTTAAGAATTATAATAAGGGCTTACAAGCGAAGAATGAAGAGCTTATTGCTCAAGGAGAAACTCCTGCAGGAAAAGAGGTAAAGGCTATTATAGGATGTGAGTTTAACGTATGCCAAGATCATACGAATAAAACTCAAAAAGATAATGGGTATCAAATAGTGATGCTTGCCAAAAATAAAAATGGATATCATAATCTAGCAAAAATGGCTTCTATTGCCTACACAGATGGGTTTTATTATATCCCACGTATCGATAGAACTATTGTAGAACGTTATAAAGAAGATATTATCGTCCTTACTGGGAATCTTTACGGAGAAGTGCCAAGTAAAGTGCTTAATGTAGGTGAAAAACAGGCAGAAGAGGCTTTGGTATGGTGGAAAGAACAGTTTGGTGATGATCTTTATGTAGAGCTTATGCGCCATGGTCAGGAAGACGAAGATAGGGTGATGCCAGTGCTTGTTACGCTTTCGCGAAAGCATAATGTCAAGCTACTCGCTTCTAATAATACATTTTATATCGATAAAGGAGATGCCGAAGCACACGATATTTTATTATGTGTAAAGGATGGTGAGAAAGTGGCGACTCCAAAAGGTCGTGGTCGTGGATATCGTTATGGCTTGCCTAACGAAGAGTATTACTTTAAGAGTTCAGAAGAAATGAAGACACTCTTTAAAGATCTGCCAGAGGCTATTATTAATGTACAGGAGGTAGTAGATAAAGTTGAGCCGTTTGAATTAGCAAGAGACGTACTGCTTCCAGCATTTGATATTCCAAAAGAATTTCTCTTTGAAGAAGATAAAGCAGATGGAGGAAAACGAGGAGAGAACGCGTATTTAAAACATCTTACGTACGAGGGTGCTAAAAAGCGATATGGAGATCTTACTCCGGAGATTACAGAACGTCTAGATTTTGAGCTTGACGTTATAGAAAAAACAGGATACCCAGGTTATTTCTTGATTGTAGAAGACTTTATACGAGAGGCACGTAATATGGATGTTTCTGTTGGCCCAGGGCGTGGCTCTGCGGCGGGAAGTGTTGTTGCATACTGCCTGTGGATTACCAATATAGATCCTATTAAGTACGACTTACTTTTTGAGAGATTCTTGAATCCAGATCGTATAAGTATGCCCGATATTGATATTGATTTTGATGATGAAGGTCGTGGTCGGGTCATGCAATATGTGATTGATAAATATGGAGCTAACCAAGTAGCTCAAATTATTACGTATGGTACGATGGCAGCAAAGTCTTCTATACGAGATACCTCTCGTGCTTTAGACTTACCCCTAGGTGATGCAGATCGTATAGCCAAGCTTATTCCTAATATGTCTAAGCTTAACAAGATTATAGGAAAGGACGAAAAAGAACTTAAAGCAAAGTTTAGAGCAGATGATCTAGTTAAAGTAAATGAGCTTATAAACTTATCAGAGGGAGATGACTTAGAAGGGCGTATGCTGCGTCAAGCTAAACAACTAGAGGGTTCTCTTCGTAATACAGGAATACACGCCTGTGGAGTGATTATTACCCCAAATGACATTACTAATTTTGTTCCCGTGGCTACTGCTAAGGATTCTGATTTATATGTAACTCAGTTTGATAACTCGGTAGTAGAAGAAGCGGGACTGCTCAAGATGGATTTCTTGGGGTTAAAAACACTTACCTTAATTAAGGATACGGTTAAGTTGGTGAAGTATCGTCATGATATAAGCTTAGATCCAGAGAATTTTCCGTTAGATGATGAGAAGACGTATGAGTTGTTTCAACGAGGTGATACCATAGGGATTTTTCAATATGAATCTCCTGGTATGCAAAAACACTTACAGTCTTTAAAACCTACTGTTTTTGGAGATCTTATTGCGATGAACGCTTTGTATCGCCCAGGACCTATGGAGTATATTCCTTCCTTTGTAAGACGTAAACACGGCGAAGAAGAAATTGAGTATGACCTCCCAGCTATGGAAGAGTACCTAAAAGAAACGTATGGGATTACAGTCTATCAAGAGCAAGTGATGCTATTGTCTCAAAAGTTGGCCAATTTCACTAAAGGTGAAGCAGATGTTTTGCGTAAAGCCATGGGTAAAAAACAAATTGCGGTGCTGGATAAGATGAAACCTAAATTCATCAAACAAGCAGGGGATAATGGACATGATGCTGAGAAGTTAGAAAAAATATGGACAGATTGGGAGGCATTTGCAGCCTACGCGTTTAATAAATCACACTCAACTTGCTATGCCTGGATTGCATATCAAACAGCCTATCTTAAAGCGCATTATCCTGC
>CAZXMY010000330.1:0-2719 GCA_964641325.1 uncultured Flavobacteriaceae bacterium
AGTGTAATATCTTTTTCGTTTTTACTTAAAACGGCCATTACTTTTTTTGTATATTCTTGACCAATAACGTACTCATCCAGAAATGCCTTAATTTCTTGAGGTTTTTTGAGCATTAATTCCCCTTCGAGATCTTGATTTGTGGTATCTCTAGATTCTTCTTCTACAATTCCGTGTGCTTGCTCAATACATTTATCACAAATGTGTGCATCTAAACCTGCAATTAATAAATTGGTTTCTGGCTTTTTGCGGCCACAAAACGAACATTCTAATTCTTCTTTCGCCATAATAAGATACCTCTATTGACTACACTTTATCGTTTCGTTCTTCCGATGGTTGTTTACTTGCCTACCACTAGGCCCGCCTCACAAGCTCGATTTCGCGAAAGCGTAATCTTCTATTTCTTAATCTCTTTTTAGGATTTCATCTATCATCCCGTATTCTAAGGCTTTATCTGCCTTCATCCAATAATCGCGATCACCATCTGCAAAGACCTTATCATATTCCTGACCCGAGTGCTTTGCGATTATTTTATATAACTCTTCTCTAAGTATTAATATTTCACGTGCGGTAATCTCAATATCTGTAGCTTGACCTTGCGCGCCTCCCATAGGTTGATGAATCATCACACGAGAATGCGGTAACCCACTGCGCTTACCTTTCTGACCAGCACATAATAAAACGGCTCCCATAGAAGCTGCCATACCTGTACATATTGTAGCTACATCTGGTTTAATAAACTGCATGGTATCATAAATACCTAATCCAGCATACACACTACCGCCAGGAGAATTAATATATATCTGTATATCCTTATTCGCATCTGTGCTTTCTAAAAACAGTAATTGTGCTTGCACGATGTTTGCGACTTGATCATTTATTCCTGTTCCTAAAAAGATAATACGATCCATCATAAGTCGCGAGAATACGTCAAAAATGGCAATATTCATCTGACGCTCCTCTATGATATTAGGGGTTAACCCCATAGGCATCATACCGCTTACAATTTTCTCGTAATACATGGAGTTCACTCCTTGATCCTTTGTGGCAAATTTTTTAAATTCTTTTCCGTAATCCATATAATTACTACTGCAAATATTATTAAAACAAAAATGTTTTACCGCTTTTAGTAAAACCCCTTAAAGATACTTATAAATCCACAAGTATTCTAATTGTAGACTTCCTTTACGAATTGATCAAATGTCACTTTCTTAGTCTTAAGTTTTACATTTTCCTTAAAAAAACTAAGCATTTTTACATTCATAAGCTGTTCGGACAGCCTTTTCACCTCTTCCTGATTACCTAGAATACGAGCTGCAATATCCTCCAGTTCTTTATCTTCTGGATTCATCTGCCCGTACTGCATCATCTGAGATTTAATCATCTCTTTTGCATAATCTTTAAGCTCTTCAAAAGTCACTTGAAGATTATTATCTGTAATTAATTTTCCTTCTATTAACTGGTAGCGCAGTCCTTTTTCTGAACGCTCATACTCTTCTTTTGCCTCTTGAGCAGTCATTTCTTTTTCTCCCGTAGATTGTATCCATCTTTGCAAGAAATCTCCAGGAAGATCAAACTTAGTCTCCTTAATAAGATGTTCTGTCACATCGTTCATTAACCGCTGATCGCTTTGCTGCACAAACTGTCTTTCTGCATCTTCCTTAATCTTCTCCTTGAGTTCGGTAGCGGTTTTTACTGCATCCTTCCCAAAAAGTTTATCAAAAAGCTCTTGATCTAGATCTGCAAGTTCTCTTGTATTAATTTCTTTTACCTCAAAGGATAACTCTGCATTAAGCTCTTTAGCTTTAGCCTCATCTATCTTAAGATGTGTTTGATAATCTACACTTTCTTCAAATAAACTTTTAGTCTTAACAACTACAACATCTCCTACTTTTGCACCTACGAATGCACTTAAGTTCTTCTTGCCCTTAAGGCGCTTAATTTCCAAAGTTGTTGGACTTTCTATTTCAGCCTCCTCATTTACAAAAGTTCCCGTTACCTCATCTTCCTTAGAAGCTTCTTTTTTAGCGACAAGCTTACCATATTGTTTACGAATAGTGGTGATTTGATTTTCTATCATCTTATCATCTGCCGTAATCTCGTATGCTGCGATCCCTTTTTTAGGTTGTAAGTCAATATCAAACTTAGGAGCCATTCCTAAATCAAACTCAAAGGTATAATCGTCCTGATTCCAGTCAAAGTCATCCTGGTTTTTAGGTAGTGGATTGCCCAAAACATCTATTTTCTCTTCAGTCAAAAACTTCCCTAAGGCGTCTTGCAATAGCTTATTTACCTCATCTACACGCACTGCCATTCCATACTGTTTTTGTACAAGTCCCATAGGAACGTGACCTTTTCTAAATCCTGGAATATTTGCTGTTTTGCGGTAATCTTTAAGGATAGACAACACTTTGTCTTGATAATCATCCTTTGCAATAGCAACTTTTACAACTGCATTTAGGTCATCAATTTGTTCTTTGGTAATATTCATTCTTACTTTATTTAAGGGCGCAAAAATACGTATTTTTTTATACCTCAACAATCTTCAAACTATTGAATTTAAGTGCGCTTATCGCTTTTAAGAAAAGTATAGAGTATGCTTTGAAAAATACTAAGCAAAACACTAAAAAGTATGGCGTACCAAATATTCTGTACTGCAAATCCTTTTACAAAATAATCTGCCATTAAAATGATGAAGGCATTAATAAAAAGGAGAAAAATC
>CAZXMY010000331.1:0-2698 GCA_964641325.1 uncultured Flavobacteriaceae bacterium
AACTTAGTACGACCTAATGTCTTAGCAATGAAGGCGTACAGCTCTGCCCGCGATGAGTATACAGATATGTCACAAGACATGATATTTATAGATGCCAATGAGAATCCATTTACAAATGGCGTAAATCGATATCCAGATCCGCAGCAGCGTACCTTAAAATCTTTGATAGCATCTCAAAAGAGCGTAGATGAGGCTCAAATCCTATTGGGTAATGGTAGTGATGAAGTCTTAGACCTAGTATTTAGAGCCTTTTGTGTACCTGGAAAAGATAACGTCATCACTTTACCACCAACATATGGTATGTATACTGTTTTGAGTACCACCAATGATATTGTGAATAAGGAAATACAGCTGTTGGAAAACTTCCAACCGGATGTTCCTAAAATTCTTGAAGCTATTAATGAGCACACTAAGCTCATATTTATTTGCTCTCCCAATAACCCTACAGGAAATCTTATTAGCACAACCGCAATTGTTGAATTGCTAGAAAACTTTAAGGGCTTGGTAGTTATAGACGAAGCATACATAGATTTTACAGCTGCAGAGAGTTGGATATCACAGCTGCAGGAATATCCTAATCTTGTCATTACACAAACGCTATCCAAAGCCTACGGAATGGCTGGCATACGATTAGGGCTTCTCTTCGCGTCAAACGAAATAATTAGTATTCTAAACAAAATCAAACCTCCGTACAATGTGAATGTACTTACCCAAATGAAAGCATTGGAACGATTGCATGATACGCAAGAAGTAGCAAAGGAGGTAAAGCGCATTATTCAAAGTAAAGTCCGCATGCAGAAAGAGCTAAAAGACATCTCTTTTATAAAGCAAACATACACATCAGACGCTAATTTTATTTTGTGTAAAGTAGATAATGCGACAAAACGATATAAGCAACTTTTAGAGCAAGGAATTGTCGTAAGAAACAGGAGTTCACAAGCCTTATGCGAGAATACACTGCGGTTTACAATAGGAACACCTCAAGAAAATGAGCAACTCATCAAAACGTTAAAAGCACTAGACTAATGAAACAAAAAGTATTATTTATAGATCGTGACGGCACGATTATAAAGGAAACGACAGACGAACAAATAGATGCGTTTGAAAAAATGACTTTTTATCCAAAAGTCTTTACTTGGCTTGGCAAAATCGCTCAAGAATTAAATTATGAATTGGTGATGATTACAAATCAAGATGGTTTAGGAACTTCTGTTTTTCCCGAAGAAAGCTTTTGGCCTGTGCACAATTTTATTATAAAATCTTTTGAGAATGAAGGTGTGGTTTTTTCTAAAATATTCTTAGATCGCTCCTTTCCCGAAGATAATAAAGACACTAGAAAACCAGGAACAGGTTTACTTACGGAGTATTTTAGCGACGATTATGATTTAGAAAATTCCTTTGTAATAGGAGATAGACTCACCGATATGGAACTGGCTAAAAATCTTGGTGCAAAAGGCATTTTTATTAACGATAATACAAATCTAGGAGAAGGAGAGACCTCTGTGTCCGATCAAGAACTAGATACTTTTATGGCCTTAGAAAGTAACGACTGGCAGAAAATATACGAGTTTTTAAAAGGGAAAGATAGAGTAGCTACGCTTTCGCGAAAAACCAATGAGACAGATATCCAAATCACACTTAACCTTGATGGCAGCGGTAAATCTACAATGAATACAGGTATAGCCTTTTTTGACCATATGCTAGAACAGATTGCTCGTCACGGTCATATGGATTTAGAAATTAGTGTGCAAGGTGATCTTGAAGTAGATGAACATCATACTATTGAAGATACGGCAATTGCCCTTGGTGAAGTTTTTGCCAAAGCATTAGGAACTAAATTGGGAATTGAACGCTATGGTTTTTGTTTGCCTATGGACGATTGCCTTGCGCAGGTAGCGATAGATTTTGGGGGGCGTAATTGGCTCGTTTGGGAAGCAGAATTTAAGCGTGAAATGATAGGTAAAATGCCCACGGAAATGTTCTTCCACTTCTTCAAGTCATTTACAGATGGCGCTAAAGCCAATCTAAATATCAAAGCCGAAGGCATAAATGAGCATCACAAGATAGAAGCCATATTTAAAGCTTTTGCAAAAGCTATCAAAGCGGCTGTAAAACAAGATAAAGAGAAGATGATATTGCCCTCTACAAAAGGAATGCTATAATGAAAATTGTTATTATAGATTACGGCGCTGGGAATATTCAAAGTATCAAGTTTGCCATTAAACGATTAGGTTATACCGCAAGTTTGAGCAGTAATGCTAAAGAGATTGGAACAGCAGATAAAGTCATTTTTCCAGGAGTAGGTGAAGCAAGTAGCGCAATGAAAAAACTTGAAGAATCTGGATTGGATACGCTTATTCCTGTGCTTACACAGCCTGTTTTGGGTATATGTCTCGGTATGCAATTAATGTGCAAGCGGTCGGAAGAGGGGAATACAAAGGGATTAGGCATTTTTGATGTGAATGTGGTACGCTTTTCCAATGAAGTAAAAGTCCCTCAAATACAATGGAACACCATTAGGGATTTGAAATCTCCATTGTTCAGAGGTATTGGAGAAGAAAGTTTTATTTATATGGTACACAGCTATTATGTGCCCCTAACTCAGAATACTAGTGCTGTTTGTACTTATGGCGTAGATTATAGTGCCGCCTTGTTTAAAGCTAATTTTTATGGGACACAGTTTCATCCTGAAAAGAGT
>CAZXMY010000332.1:0-2679 GCA_964641325.1 uncultured Flavobacteriaceae bacterium
CTTTAATAAAAAGAGGTAAAATTTGCCATATAATTAAAAAAATAGCCATAAATTTATCAATAATATACTATGCGTGCATAGTATATTATTCGTAACTAACTAACTAACCAATTCTTAAACAGATGACAAAACAACATTTGATGCTGCTTGCTTTGGCAGGCCTTATTATTACTAGCTGTTCTACTGATGCTATTTTTGAGCCAGAAGATCAAATTCAAGAAAATCTACGATTTACAGAACAAACCACAAAGTTTCTTAGTATAGAAGAAATTAATCAATTTATTGATCAGTCCTTTTATAAGAAAGAAGCGTTTTCTTGGGATGACGTTCCAGCAAATGTACTCTGGAGTGCTACTGTGCATGGGAATAATGTACTAACCATTGGGTATGGTTCCAAAGGCGAGAGTTATAGAATTGCTGGTGATAGGAGATTTGACGGGGCTAAAGAAGATATTCTAAACACCATCGCAAATACCAGCAATACTGCTCGTAAAGACTTGAGGGTTCTTGAGGATAGGGTTTTAAATCTAGTGGATGTTGAGGTAACTCAACTTGCTACTATAGAAGCGTTAATGGCAAATCCTAATATTAGATATTTGGAGCCCAATGGCTATGCTTTTTATGAGTTAAAAACTCAAGAAGGACCTACTCAACAGCGCTCTAGCAGTGGATGTGATTTTAATGGATCTTCCATAAATGGAGCAGATTATAGAACAGTAAGTCCTAATGCAAAACTCTCTTGGACTTTTGACTACCATAATATAGAGGAGGCATGGAGCAGGAGTACAGGAGCAGGTGTAACGGTAGGTGTTATTGATACAGGTATATCTCCTAATCAACCTTTACTATCTAGTAGATTTGGAGACGCGGTTTCTATAAATAATCGCACAGTACAGAAATATGGAACATTTATAGATTCTCCTTGGTGGTGGTCTAATAACTATGACGGACCTAATGACAAATGCGGTCATGGGACAAGTATGATAAGCACCATTGCAGCACCTCGTAATGATGAGAATAGGGCTGTTGGTGTTGCTTACGACTGCAATATCATTAGCTATAGAGGAACAGAAGATGTGGTTCTTAATGACTATCATGAACGTAAAGGAGTATCCAATGCCTTAATAGCTTTGGGCAATAGAAGTGATGTGAAGATTATATCTATGTCTATCGGATATCCTTGGTCTATTGGTAACGTTAGAGACGCTGTTCGATATGCAGATAGTCAAGGCAAACTTATTTTTGCAGCTGGAGGAACATCCCTTAATTTTACAAATTGGTATCCCGTTATTTTTCCAGCTAATATGCCAGAAACTGTAGCTGTAACAGGAATTACAGACGAATCAGGCTATAATCAATGTGACACCTGTCACGACGGAAATCAGATTGAGTTTACCGTAGTTATGGAAAGAGATAATAATAATGACCGAACTGGAGTTACTTTAGGCTTTTACTCTGGGCAAGACGATTATGTAGGAGGTTCATCTGTAGCAACTGCAACCACTGCAGGAATTGCCGCTTTAGTATGGGCTAAATATCCAGGATGGTCTAAAAATCAGATTCTAAATAGAATGAGACAAAGTGCAGACTTATACCCTAATAAAGACAATAATTACGGTTATGGTAATATAGATGCCTATCAGGCTGTACAATAATATAGCTGATAATTTTCGAGTATTATAAGCCTCGTAAGTACGGGGCTTTTTCTTTTGCTAGAAAGTTGTCATTATCACTCGACTCACAGTGAGCCCATCCCGTATAGGAAGCAAAACAGTTTCAAGTCTAGGGTCATTATTAAGTAGTCTGTTATATTCTAGAAGCACCTGTGTGTCGATATCCTTTTCTTGCACAGGCTCAACCACTTTTCCACTCCATAAGACATTATCAGAAAGAATGATACCGCCAGGATTCATCTTATCAATAATGGCGTTAAAATAATTGATGTAGTTTCTTTTATCTGCATCAATAAACACTAAATCAAATTTTATATCTAAGCTAGGTATGATGTCTAAAGCGGGTCCCAAGTGCTGATGTATCGCTTTCGCGAAAGCGGACTTCTCAAAATGCTTTTTCTGAAAATCAACCAACTCCTCTTTAATATCTATAGTGTGCAACTCACCATGCTGTTGAAGCCCTTCTGCCAGACACAGTGCCGAGTAGCCCGTAAAAGTTCCTATTTCAAGAATAGTTTTAGGGTTAACCAGCTTAGAAATCATACTAAGCACACGCCCTTGATACGCTCCAGAGAGCATACGGGGTTGCAAGATTTTTTGATACGTTTCTAGAGTAAGCGCCTGTAAATGCTCAGGCTCTTCTGCCGAATGGGCAACTACATACTCGTCTATATTTTCTGGAAGGAAGTGCATAAATTTTATTTCCGTGAAGGCGGAAATCTCATCCACCCATTACTAAAATTAATTGTTAATTAAGTTCCTGTAATAAGCCAATCTATTGCAAATACTAACATCCAAATGCAACCTACGAATGCTATTGTCCAGCTCCATTTTTTCATAAATAATCTAGAAAGTAAGTACATAACTAGGGTGCATAAAAAGATGAAGACCGGAAAAACTAATGGAATGAATCCTCCGTGATTGGAACTTTGCGACAATTCTCTTCTTGTAGCGATTATTATAGAAAGGATACAAGTCATTAAGATATAAGAAATAATATATCCCC
>CAZXMY010000333.1:0-2672 GCA_964641325.1 uncultured Flavobacteriaceae bacterium
TTCTTGTACTCCTTATAAGCACTTTTCTTAGTGCACAGCAACTACAATCACCTTCGGATTTTCTTGGGTATGAGATTGGAACTCAATTTTCTCGCCACTCAGATGTGGCGGCTTATTTTGAGCATGTGGCGGCACATTCTGACTTGGTCACCTATCAAAGCTATGGCAAAACCTATGAGCGCAGGCCACTCACCTACGCTGTTGTAACCTCTGCTGCAAATCACACGAATCTTGAAAATATACGTAAAGCCAATTTAGAACAGATAGGCTTGTTGGGGAATAACGCTACGGCGAAAGCAGAAAAAGCCATCGTATGGCTCTCATACAATGTACACGGTAATGAGGCGTCTAGTAGTGAAGCTACCATGGTGACACTCTATGAATTAGTGACAAAAAAACAGGCGTGGTTAGACAATACGGTCGTGATTATTGACCCTTGTATCAATCCTGATGGGCGTGATCGCTATGCTAACTGGTTTAATCAAGTGGCTGCTAGTCCTTATAACCCTAAGCAAGCTGCGGTAGAGCACAACGAGCCTTGGCCTGGCGGACGACCTAACCATTATCTTTTTGATTTAAATAGAGATTGGGCTTGGGCTTCACAGGTAGAATCTCGCCAGCGACTTAAAATTTACAATAAATGGATGCCGCATGTGCACGTAGATTTTCACGAACAAGGCATTAACGAACCCTATTATTTTGCGCCTGCCGCAGAACCATATCACGAGGTCATAAGTGACTGGCAGCGGGATTTTCAAGACCAGATCGGGAAGAATCACGCCAAGTATTTTGATGAAGAAGGCTGGTTGTTTTTTACTAAAGAACGTTTTGACCTTTTGTATCCCAGTTACGGAGATACGTATCCTATGTATATGGGATCTATTGGGATGACCTATGAGCAGGCAGGACACGGGCGTGCAGGACTCGGGATTAATACCGACGAAGGATATGAACTTACGTTAAAAGATCGCATCGCACACCATCATACCACAGGACTCTCTACTGTAGAAATTTCGTCTAAAAATGCAGCGAAGCTCAATAGCAATTTTGCTCAATTTTTTAAAGATGGAACGTTTAAATACAAGAGTTATGTTCTTTCTGGAAATATGGATAACATCAAAGCACTTACACAATTACTAGACCGTCACGAGATCCAATACAGTTTTGCGCGCAACGGAAAAGCCAGCGGATATCGCTACAGCACAGCGCAACAAGGCAGTATAAATTATGATACTGCACTCGTTGTCTCTACGAAGCAGCCTAAAGGCAAGATGGTAAAAGTACTTTTTGAACCCGATGCAAAATTAAGCTCACCGCTCACCTATGATATTACGGCCTGGAGTTTACCGCACGCTTATGGATTAGATGGAGTAGCCAGTACTGCTACTATTTCTGGAAGTAGTACTAGCCCTTTTGTTAATGCAAGTAATAGCGTAGATTCTCGAGCAGCTGCTTATGTATCACGTTGGGATAGTATGCAAGATGCCCAGTTTCTGTCGAGCCTCCTTAAAGAAGGTATCAAAGTACGTTTTACCGAAAAACCTTTAACTAATAACGGACAGTCCTTTGATCGAGGATCGCTTATTATCACAAAGAGTGACAATCGTAAACACCCTAATTTTGGTGAGACCGTTGTGCAACTTGCTAACCAGCATAACAGAACAATCATGGCGACGCGTACAACCTACTCTACTTCTGGGCCAGACTTTGGCTCGCCAGAAATTAAGCTCATTAACCCACCTAAAATTGCCCTGTTAAAAGGTGATGGCACTTCTTCCTTAAGTTATGGTGCGGCCTGGTATTATTTTGAACAAACTTTGCAATATCCTGTTACTTCTATAGAAGCCAAAAATATAGGCAATACTAATCTCGAGCAGTTTGATATAATCGTAATGCCTAGCGGTTTTTATGGTCGCGTTTTAGGCGGTGACAAATTAGATAAAGTAAAAGATTTTGTGCGTGGTGGTGGTAAAGTAATTGCCATAAGTGGTGCCTTAAATGCATTTGCAGGAAAAGATGGTTTTAGCTTAAAGCGAAATGCAAACAAAAGCGATAAAGACAGCAGTGACAAAAACGAAAATCTAACGCCTTATGCCGAACGTGAAAACGAAAGCGTAGAAAACTTTATTACTGGAAGTATTTTTAAAACCAAAGTAGATCCAACGCATCCTATGGCTTTTGGGTATGACGATACTTACTTTAGCCTTAAGTTAGGGAGTAGCTCGTATAGTTATTTAAAGAATGGATTTAATGTAACCTATATAGACGACGAAGTGACTAATGTCTCAGGATTTGCAGGAGACAAGGCCAAAGAAAAATTACCAAATTCTCTTATTTTTGGAGAAGAACGCATGGGTAGCGGTAGTTTTATCTATATGGCAGATGATCCTTTGTTTAGAGCCTTCTGGCAAAATGGCAAATTATTTATGGCAAATGCTATATTCTTTACTAACAATAATAAGTTTAGGATATAAAAAGTACGGCCAGAATAACTGGCTGGTTGTTTTTACTTTTTTGTACAATGCGCAGCGCAAAAAAGGAAAAACTTTGCGTAACTTAAGTTGTATTTATGGCAAATGCTGTATTCTTTACTAACAATAATAGGTTTGGAAAAAAAAAAATAGGGCCAAAATAAACGCTGGCCTTTATTACAAATCCCGAGCCCAAGAGAA
>CAZXMY010000334.1:0-2665 GCA_964641325.1 uncultured Flavobacteriaceae bacterium
TCTTTACGCTCCAGTTTTTTAATATATCGCATTAATTCTGTTTCAGAATGATACGAATTAAAGACTTCATTGGTTAAAAAATCTGTATCTCTAGCCACTGCTGCAGGAATACCCTTTCCTTCGATTATACGCTCAATGGGAGTAGTTTCTTTATCTATGGCTTGTGCAAAAACACTTACAATATCATTTAAATCTTGAAGATTTGTAGCTTCATTTAGTGAGATGGCAACGGTATCTGCGTCTGGGTAATGGAAGTTGATTTTTTTTGCTTTCGCGAAAGCGTGTACCTTATTTCCATCTATTTTTATCTGAATGGTGTCAAAATATCCCGTATTAGACTGATAGAGGCCTAATTTTTCTAGGGCATCCGCCAGGGTTGCGGCTTTATTATGAACTTTATTTGCTATGTCTTTAAGCCCTTCTGGACCGTGATATACCCCATACATTCCTGCCATTACTGCTAGTAATACTTGTGCGGTACAGATATTGGAAGTGGCTTTATCTCTTTTGATATGTTGCTCACGCGTTTGCAATGCCATGCGCAGGGCGCGGTTACCATTAGTGTCACGTGTTACACCTATAATCCTACCCGGGATATTACGTTTGTATGCCTCTTTTGTTGCAAAATAAGCTGCATGAGGACCGCCATATCCTAGCGGGATTCCGAAACGCTGCGTCGTTCCTACAACAACATCTACACCCATTTCTCCTGGTGCACGTAGTTTAACTAGACTCAGAATATCTGCGGCGACTGCCACTTTAATCCCAGCTGCATTAGCCTGAGATACAAAACCTGAAATATCAGTCACGGCACCTGATCTACCTGGGTATTGAAGTATGGCACCAAAAAAATCATTAGAAAAGTCAAAATCACTGGGCTCGTCTATTACTAATTCTATACCTAAAGGCTCAGACCTTGTTTGAAGTAAAGAAAGGTTTTGAGGTAAGATATCTTTAGAGACAAAGAACTTTTGTACTCCCGCTTTTTTCTGATCTCTACTGCGTACTGCGTAAAGTAGTGCCATAGCTTCTGCCGCAGCTGTGGCTTCGTCTAGAAGAGATGCATTAGCGAGTTCCATGCCGGTAAGATCGGTAATCATGGTCTGGTAATTAAGTAGTGCTTCGAGTCTTCCTTGTGCTATTTCTGCCTGATAAGGAGTATATGCGGTGTACCAACCTGGATTTTCTAGAATATTGCGTTGTATGACTGCTGGAGTTACCGCTTGATGATAGCCTAGACCGATATAGGTTTTAAATACTTCATTTTTTGCAGCAAGCTCTTGTATATGGGATGCAAATTCAGACTCGCTTAAGGCAGCATCTAATTCGAGTTTACGCTCTAATCTGATATTGTCTGGAATAGTCTCAAAAAGGAGTTGGTCCATGGTTTCTGCTCCTACGGTTTTAAGCATTTTAGCAAGATCACTTTTTCTTGGACCTATATGACGTATGGCAAACGAATCTGTATTCATTAGAAATTTGATTTAAGTAGTACAAAATTACGACTTCTAGACCTAAAAAAAGGTCTTATTAGGCGTGCTAATGACGAAGTTTTTCACGATTTTAAGGGCTTATTAACAGTTCTATTATTTTTGTTTAATGAAGTGGGTTATACGAATTTTAAATTTTTACATAAATAGCAGTATTCATGTGAGTTTTGCTGTGGTTTCTTTAGTTGTGGTGACTTGCCTATCCTTAGACATAATGTGGGACTTACAACTACTTTTTTTTATCTTTTTTGCAACAATAACAGGTTATAATTTTATTAAGTACTCCAGACTGGCTAAATGGCACCATTTAAGTCTAACAGAATCACTTAGAAGTATTCAAGTTTTTTCTTTTTTGAGCTTTATAGGCTTGTGCTATTTTGCTTTTAAAGTGTCCCAAGATGTTATTTTAGCTTGTGCTGGAATGGCCATACTCACAGTTTTGTATGCCTTACCTGTGTTTTCGAAAAAACGGAATCTAAGGGCATTACCGGGGATGAAAATGTATACGATTTGCGGTGTCTGGGCTGGTGCCACAGTGTTGTTACCTGCATTGCAAGAAAATAGGACTATAGATTGGGATATTTGGGTATTGTTAGCTCAAAGATTTTTATTTGTTCTCGTTATTACCCTGCCTTTTGATATAAGAGATTTAAAATATGATGCTACCGAGATTGGAACAATCCCATCAAGAGTAGGAGTAAAAAAAACAAAAATGGTAGGCGTGCTCTTGCTTATTCTTATGGTTTTACTAGAGTCTTTAAAAGACGAAATCACCAGTTTAAACCTTTTGTCTACACTAGTGATTGCTATATTTTCTGGTATTTTATTAATTAGGGCTTCTGAGAAGCAATCTAGGTATTATGCTTCATTATTTGTTGAAAGTATACCTATAGTTTGGCTTATCCTCCTCTTGAGCCTTACTTATTGACCTAACTCTCTGGCAAGTCTTTCTTTTAGCGCATTTTTCTCTGAGGTACTTACAGAGTGCACCTTTGGGTTTTTCATGGCCTTAGAAAGTTTAATGTTTTTTGAAGTATATTTTCTGCATTCACTACAAACCAAAAGGTAAAAGTTAAGCTTTATCTTTTCCAAAAAAGATGCTTCCTTATACTGGTTCTTATCGCAAAGCATTTTGCCTTGATTACAGTTAATATTAAATAGTCCCATTATTATCT
>CAZXMY010000335.1:0-2630 GCA_964641325.1 uncultured Flavobacteriaceae bacterium
GTATAGAGGCTGTCTCATGAAGTCCCGTAAGACGCTGGTCGTTATACGCACCATATACAGCGATATGCTCTGCGGCAACCGGGCGGAAAGCCTCACATATTTTATTGTATGTCTCTTCAGAACCACAGGTTCTTAGCGTAGTATTAGAGAAGTTTGCGTGCATACCTGATCCATTCCAGTCTCCTTTTACAGGCTTAGGGTGATACTCTATATACCATCCATATTGCTCCGTAAGACGATCTAATAAATATCGTGCAACCCATATTTCATCTCCTGCTTTTTTTGCTCCTTTTGCAAATAGTTGGAATTCCCATTGTCCAGAGGCAACCTCTTGGTTGATCCCTTCAAAATTAAGCCCAGCTTCGATACAAAGATCTGCATGCTCTTCTACAAAATCTCTGCCGTGCGTATTTTTACCTCCTACAGAACAATAGTACATACCTTGTGGTCCTGGATAACCCCCTACAGGGAATCCTAATGGGAGTTGCGTGGCAGAATCCATAATAAAATATTCTTGCTCAAATCCAAACCAGAAATCATTGTCATTATCATCTATTTGAGATCTGTGGTTAGATACGTGAGGTGTACCGTCTGCATTAAGAACTTCTGTCATTACTAAAAATCCATTAATACGTTGTGGATCTGGATAAATAGCAACAGGTTTAAGTAGGCAATCTGATGCGCCGCCCGATGCTTGCTTTGTAGACGATCCATCAAAAGACCAGATAGGACAATCTTCTAGTTTCCCACTAAAGTCATTCACAACTTTAGTTTTACTTCTCATATTCTGAGTAGGTTCATAACCGTCTAACCAGATATACTCTAATTTAGATTTGCTCATAACTTTAGTTATATTTTTTTTATTAGTATGGGACAAATATAAGTATTACTTATTCATGAGTGTATGTAATTGAGGGTATATTTATATTAAAATATTAAAATGTTATTAACACCCCCTAAATTTTAGGGGGTTATTTAAAAATAACTGTAGTTTTAATGATAAACTGTATATTTGACCTGTATTTATCTATTATAGATAAGCCTACTAAATCTTTATATAATGAGTACTAAGAGATTTCAAGCCCTTAAGGACGCGCAAGATCGTCCCAAACACAATTTTGATAGCACAGCCACACGCTCTGCTATTTTTGCAACTCACGTATTTACTCCGGCCATTATGAAACATCATGTGTCTAAGTCGGCTTATGACAGTATTACACAGGCTGTGCGCAAAGGAGATAAAATAAGTAGAGAAACGGCAGATGCTGTGGCAAACGGTATGAAACTTTGGGCTTTAAGTAAAGGAGTGACTCATTATACACACTGGTTCCAACCCTTAACAGGAACGACTGCAGAGAAGCACGACGCTTTTTTTGAACTCAATCTAGAGGGTAGTGTTCTAGAAAAATTTGATGGTAATCAATTGGTCCAACAACAGTCAGATGCTTCTAGCTTTCCTCATGGAGGAATACGCAATACATTTGAGGCGAGAGGATATACTGCTTGGGATCCTACATCGCCGGCTTTTATTTATGGTACTAGTTTATGTATTCCCACAGTCTTTGTTTCGTATACAGGAGAAGCATTGGATTACAAGACACCGCTGCTTAAATCCTTACACGTTATAGACAGTGCTGCGACAGAAGTAGCACGCTATTTTGATAAATCAGTAAATAAGGTCATCGCTACATTAGGATGGGAGCAAGAGTTCTTCCTTATTGATAAGTCATTGGCAAACGCTCGTACAGATATTACTTTAACAGGACGAACGCTCCAAGGACATACACCAGCTAAAGGACAACAGTTAGATGATCATTATTTTGGCTCTATACCACAACGTGTATTAAATTACCTCAAAGAATTAGAATACGAATCCTTACTTGTGGGTATTCCTGTTAAAACGAGGCATAATGAAGTAGGGCCTAATCAATTTGAGATTGCTCCTATATATGAAGAGGCTAATCTTGCGGTAGATCATAATGCCTTACTTATGGATCTTATGGACCGCGTGGCAGAGAAGCATCATTTTAAAGTATTGCTACATGAAAAACCTTTTAAAGATATAAGTGGGAGTGGGAAGCATAGTAATTGGTCATTGGCAACAGATACGGGTGTGAATTTATTGAGCCCTGGTAAAACGCCTATGAAGAATTTACAGTTCCTAACCTTTTTTATAAATACCATAAAAGCCGTTTATAAAAACCAAGGGTTATTAAGAGCTTCTATTGCCAGTGCTGCAAATGATTTGCGACTAGGAGACCACGAGGCACCGCCTAATATTATCTCTGTCTTTATAGGTACGCAACTAACAAAAGTATTGGATGAACTGGAGAAAGTAACAGATGGTAAACTCTCTCCACAAGAAAAAACAGAATTAAAATTAAATGTAATCGGGAAGATACCCGCTATACTTTTAGACAATACAGATAGAAATAGAACCAGTCCTTTTGCCTTTACAGGAGATAAGTTTGAGTTTAGAGGTGTAGGAGCGAGTGCTAACTGCGCCAAGGCGATTACCGTTATCAATACTATTGTGGCAGAACAACTTATCGCGTTCAAGAAAGAAGTAGATGTACTTATCGAGAAGCAAGATTTAAAAAAGGACGATGCGATCTTTAATATATTAAGAG
>CAZXMY010000336.1:0-2573 GCA_964641325.1 uncultured Flavobacteriaceae bacterium
ACCTATTTCAGAAGCTCATAATACTTTTCCAAAATTTGCAATGGCTATTTAAAAATAGTTACCGTATCAAAAGATTTTATAAAAGAAAAAGACTTTCTTCTCATTGAAAAAAGTCTTTTTTTATGCTCCAATTGCTCTAGTCTAAAAGCAAATGCGATAATGTCTATTTAATTATTCCACCACAGCTTACTCTAGCTCCAGCAGCTCCACTAGGTTGTGATTTTAGATCATCAGTCCCTTGGTGCACAATAATCGCTTTTCCTGTAATGTCTTTTGTAGGGTCATCACATCCGATACACCACTCATTTGTAGAGAAGGTCTTTGTACCATTACCATTGGCATCTGCCTCAAAATTCCCTATATCTCCTTTGTGATATCCTGAGGCATCTCCCCAAGCACCGTGCGGTTGAGCTGTAGGATTCCAGTGACCTCCCGTACTCTTACCATCTGGAGAAGAACAATCTGCTTTTTCGTGAATATGAATAGCGTGTGTTCCCTCACTTAATCCACTTAGTACGGCAGTCATACTTACTTTTCCATCTGTTTCTTTAAAAACAACACTTCCAGAAGCACCGCTGTCACTTTTTGCTTCTAGTTTCATGGTTAATTTCATTTCGCGTACTTCTTCAACTTCAACTACTTCTTCAACTTCAACTACTTCCTGAGTTTTAGTATCTTTTTTACATCCTATTATACTTACTGTAGCTAGGAGTGCAATGGCTAGGTGTTTTGTCTTAATCATCTTTTTATTTTTGGTTTAAAATTATCTTAGTAGGATTCTAAGATACGCAGTATTAGGCTTTATCCCAACTGTTGCGTACTTAAGAAGTAGGTTTTCTCACGAGTTGGAGGTAATCTGTGATTCCTAGTTTAAGGTTTTCAAAAATCATAAGAGCCTTATCAACCTGAGTTTGCGGTGTTTTAAAGCGAGAAACAAAATAGATAAGACTACGTTTTTTACCTGGAGTGAGTTTCTCAAAAATAGCAAAACCCTCTGGATCACTATCCATCACTGCTTGAAGACTTTCCGGAACGTCTACGCCGTATTTTGATTGGTCTTCAAATAGTTGGATTTCAAAATAATCCGAAGGGAAAAGGCCCAATTCCTTTTGATATCTCTTACCAAAACTTATGAGATATTGCCCTTTGTGCTTATGCAAAGCGCCGTGAAAATTAATCTCTTTAGACTCAAAGAAGGCTTTGATAGCTATTCTTTTGTGTCCTGCTTTAGCAAAAGCAGAAACAATCTCTTCTGGAATAACTACACTACTGGATCCTGTATTGGAAATTATGCTAGCTAGCGTGACTTCAAAACGATCTGATTGCAACACGATTAATAATCGGAATCCCGTTCAAAATAGAGGTAGAAATACATTCCTATCCCAAAGTCTGTAGCGTCTGTAGAGACGAGTCTCCAACCCTTTTTTGCCATTTCGTCTAGTTTGGCTTGGATATCTTTTGAGCTGTTATTTAGGATATGTTCTTTGCCTGCAAATGGTTTAGAGTAATAAATAAGCGATTCTAATTTGTATTCCTTTTTCATCGTTATTATTGATAAGAAGTGAGCACTTGCGTGTCGTTATGTAAGGTTTTGTGAACAGGGCATTTATCTGCAATTTGCAAGATTCGTGCGCGTTGTTTCTCATCTAAATCTGCTTCTAGCTTAATGATTCTAGTAAAGGTGTCAATTTTGTTAGAAGGATCATCTTCACAACTTACACAATCCTTAGCGTAGGTTCTACTATAACTCGTATGGACTTGAACATTTGCAATCGCCCATCCTTTACGTTTTGCATACATCTGTATGGTCATTGCAGTACAGGCAGATAAACTACCGGCCAATAATTCATACGGTGTCGGGCCAAAATCATTTCCACCTACACGCAAAGGTTCATCTGCTCTAAAATAGTGGTTTCCTAATTTCATTTCAGTTGTAAAATCATCATCCCCATCTAAACTAGCGACTACTTGGTGTGTAGTTTGAATTTCTTCCACTTCTGGTTTAGGTAAATATCGAGCCGCCCAGCCTGCAATTACCTGACCTACATAAGAGGCATTCTTTTTATCTATTAAAAGATGATCAGATCCATCAAGGGTCACAAAACTTTTAGGGTGGGATGCTGCCATATAAATTTCCTCAGCATTCTTTATGGAGACGGTAGCATCTTGAGGAGAATGAAAAATAAGCAAGGCTTCATCCCTTAATTTATGCGCTGCATTGGCACATTTTACAGAATTTAAATCATCTAAGAATTGCTTTTTGAAAGTGAATGGTCTCCCGGCAAGCGAAATATGAGCAATGCCATCTCGTTGGATTGTGTCAATAGTGCTACCCAATTGTTTTTGAACGTGAGCAGGATCGCTTGGAGCGCCTATGGTTGTAACTGCTTTTACACTTTCTATTTCTGAGCCTGCAAATAATACAGCGGCACCGCCTAATGAATGTCCCGCCAGTAGGGAAGGAGCTTGATAGTTTTCTTCAAGATATTTTGCCGCGGCAATAATGTCTAGAACGTTAGTAGAGAAGTTTGTATCTGCAAAATCTCCTTCACTTTTATTAAGTCCTGTAAAAT
>CAZXMY010000337.1:0-2505 GCA_964641325.1 uncultured Flavobacteriaceae bacterium
ATTCTGGCTCTAGAATTAAGGATAACCAATTAAGTTGTTCTACAAAAAAAATGGGAACCTACAGTATTGGCTTAGATAAAACGCCTCCTAAAATTACCGCCGAAAACCTAACGGAAGGTAAATGGATATCTAAATATCGCTATTTAAAATTTGTAGTAGAGGATGAGAAAAGTGGTATTAAAGGATATCGCGCTACCGTTAATGGTAAATTCATACTACTAGAATATGATCATAAAACAAAAACACTTGTACACGATTTTAATGATAACAGCGTTATAGATACTGAAAATAATTTAAAACTCATCGTTACAGATAACGTAGGGAATAGTAGTACCTTCGAAACAACTTTTTTTAGAAAAAACTAATTCCCTTTGAAAAACAAATACGCCTATCTCCTTTTCTTTTTACTTTTTGCCTTAAGCAATATTACTGCCCAAACGGCAGCGCTAAGAGGAGTTATTCTTGATGAAAATGCAACTCCTGTACTCGGAGCAACAGTGGCATATGCTACAGATGGAACAACAACTAATGAAAATGGATTTTATTTATTGTCCATACCAGCAAATCAAGATGTAACGGTTACCATATCTTATATAGGTTTTAAAAAAATTACACAAACCTTTAATTTACAAACTAACGCAAATCTGGAGTTTAATCCAGTGCTCAGAACAGATGTTGAACAGTTGGGAACTGTGGTTATTAATTCCAATAGAAAAGAGGAAGTACAAGGAATTATTACGCTATCTCCAGAAGCTATAAGAAATACACCTGGAGCAAATGCCGGTGTAGAAAATTTATTAAAGTCTCTTCCTGGTGTAAGTAATAATAATGAACTAAGTACACAGTACGCAGTGCGCGGAGGAAATTTTGATGAAAATCTAGTATATGTCAATGAAATTGAAGTTTACAGACCGTTTCTCGTACGCTCAGGACAGCAAGAAGGACTAAGTTTTGTAAACAGCGATTTGGTGCGTAATGTAAAATTTAGCGCAGGAGGTTTTCAAGCTAAGTACGGCGATAAGCTGTCATCGGTATTAGATATTACATATAGACGACCTACGAGATTTAATGCTAGTATTGATGCTAGTTTACTTGGAGGTAGTGTATCTGCCGAAGGTATTTCCAAAAATGGCAGACTTACCGCAATTGCAGGATTAAGATATAGAGATAATAGCTTACTCGTAGATGCGCGGCAGACCCAAACTAATTTCCAACCTTCATTTTTTGATGCACAAACCTACCTAACCTATCAAGTAAACTCAAAACTCCAAATAGATGCGTTAGGCAGTGTGGCCGTAAACAATTATGATTTCCAACCTCTTACTCGACAAACTAACTTTGGGACGGTACAAGACCCTATTGCTTTACTCATTTTTTTTGATGGACAAGAACAAGATCGATACGATACTTATTTTGGAGCTTTAAAAGGCACCTACGAGCTTAATGATTCACATACGGTAAAACTTATTGGATCCGTTTATCACACGCAAGAACAGGAAAACTTTGATATTTTTGCAGACTACAGATTAGGAGTCCCCAATACAAATATAGGAGATGAGAATCTTGGAGAAGTAGAATTTACCCAAGGTGTTGGAAGTCAACTTACGCACGCGCGAAATAATCTAGACGCTCTCTTTCTAAATGCGCAGCTTAAAGGGAGTTATCTTAAAGATGAAACCCAGATTGACTGGGGTATAAAATACACTCATGAAGATATACGAGATCGTTTACAAGAGTTTGAAATAATAGATTCAGCTGGATTTTCTATAAGACCTCCTATTCCTGATTTTGCAAATGACCAACCTTTTGAACCCTTTGATGGTCCTATAGAACCATTTACTTCTATTCGAGCTCAAAATGATGTCCAGATAGATCGCGTCTCTGGTTTTGCTCAGTACAGTAAGCGCACAGATATAGGTAAAAGTGAGGTTTGGATTAACGCAGGTATACGCGCTCAACAATGGACGGTAAGTGGTAAAGATATCGCGTCCAATACGCAAGTTACCGTAAGCCCTAGAGCTCAAATAACCCTTAAGCCTGCCTGGAATAGTGATATGCTTTTTAGGTTATCTGGTGGTATTTACAACCAGCCACCATTGTATAGAGAGTTACGCGATTCAATAGGCCAAGTACGACCTAATGTATTAGCACAAAACTCGTTTCATATAGTCGCCGGTAATGACTGGAGTTTTAATTTATGGAAACGCCCATTTAAGCTAGTCACCGAAGCGTATTACAAGGGATTGACCGATGTAAATCCATACACCTTAGAAAACGTAAGGATACGCTATCGGGCGAGAAACAATGCGGTTGCTCGTGCCTATGGATTTGACGCAAGACTTAATGGCGAATTTGTACCCGGTACAGAAAGCTGGATAAGCGTAGGTGTTCTTAAAACAGAAGAAAATATTGACAATAGAGGATACATACCGAGACCTACAGATCAAAGACTTAAAGTAGCCTTTTTATTTGAAGATTATGCCCCAAGAATACCTAGTATGAGAT